>CAZNML010000136.1:0-4911 GCA_964574275.1 uncultured Thiosulfatimonas sp.
GGCGACAGACCACCGTTAGCCAGCAGCTGCTTGTCGCGCACCGAGGTATCGATATACAAATTGTGCGGATAACGCTGCAACACCGTCCGCAAAACCTGCGGATGAGGGCGTGTACCCAGGTGCGCCCACAACACCTTCATATCGGGCGCAATACTGAAGATTCTATCTAGTACTTCATAGTCACCATGAACCTGCAGCATTAAGCCTCTCTCTGCCGCGATCTCAACCACCCGCTTAAATACCGGGCTAATCACATCTTTAGCAAAGATATGAAACTCCCCTATGCCGCGATAGGTGCCGCTATCCAAAGCCTTTTTCAGACGCGGAATAACCGTCGGATCCCACATCCAGTGCCGCTTATCTTTTAAAGTGCGATACAGGCCTAAAAACGGGATAATGCGCTGCGGGGCATAGCGATACAGCGCCTGTGTGCCCTCATTCGGCGTGCTGGAGACCAGAGCATAGGCCACGCGGTTACGATCAAAAATCTCAATCACCTCTTTGGGTGAGAAGTGCTTTACATCCTCACCGCCATAGTGCAGGTGGCTGTCAAACAGAACCTGCTGCGCGCTAACCATTAAGGGAGCACCACTCAATATCAGCAACAAACCAGCTGCAAGCCAATTTGAGCAGGCCTGACTATTTACAAAGCGCAAGCTGGCAAACACTCTAAAGGCCACGCTCTACTCCACTTGTTAAAAGCTCAATCAATTTACCACCCGCCTGCTCAATGGTTGCATTATTCTCGATTACGTACAGATTAGGGTGTGACAGCCCTGCAAACTGCTGAGCACGCTGAATACGCTCCTCAATACCGTCTGCACTCTCACGACCACGCCGAATCAGACGCTGACGCAGATTGACCTCGGAAGCCGTCAGCAAAACCGGCACAATATCAGGATGCAACGCCGTTGCCGTGGGCAGGTATTCACGCGAGCCATTCATCACCACATTCAAGCCCTGCTGCAGCCACAGATCAACCTCTCGACCCAATGCATAGTGCCAGCCATGGCTGTGCCAGTGAAACTTAAAGCAGTGGCGTTGCAAACGGTTATTAAACTCGGCTTCAGAAAGATGAATATGATTCTCTCCCTTTAGTTCAACCGGGCGAGTGATGTAACGGTGAGCAAAAACAACCGGCGCAGAATCTAAAGCCTGACGTGCATAGGACAACAAAGTGTCTTTGCCCACTCCAGACGGACCGATCACATAAAACAACTGACCAGGCCTGGCTGAATCGCTGTTGAGCGTACTCTGAGTTTTGCTAACCAACATCACTACCCCACAAATAAATGACTATGCATTTGATTATAGATACTGATAACAGAAAAGCGAATAGAAATCAGCCAACGCTTATTATCAATAACAGTGGCCGTTTGATCCGCCACTTACCGCCCTTTGTCATCATCTTTCAATGACGCTAAATAACGCATTCCTATTTCTGCCTTCTTTGCTACCCCTTCAAATATAGTTTTTGCAATCTCTACTGGAAAGTCATCTGGTAGTTTTTCTCTCACCGAGTCAATAACGTGTTCTGTATTAGAAAGCATTTCATACAAATGATTTGCTGCTAGCTTCTCTGAATACCCACTCGCTTTTGCAGTTGTCATGAAATGTCTTGGCTGAATCGAATCCCATTTGTAGTGGCGTTTCTTACCTTGCAAGGCCATAGCCATTTTAATTTTCTGCTTTTGCAAGCCTGCCCCGCCTATTAATGGGTAAGCCGACAATACATCATATAAAGGTGTTAAACGGTAACCATTATTGGCCTCAATAAATAAACTGAAGTTCTTACCATGCCCATCAGGGGCTGCCAGCAACCAGAACAAAATCTGTGACTTGAAAAAAACAGCACGGTCTTGTTGAGCATTTTGTGATCCACGCAAAATCTCCATAATTTGCTTTATGCTTGGCCCACCCTCAGCCTCATACTTAATTGCTGGTGCTACCCCCAGAGCCTGGCACATATCCTCTTGAGGCAACCTAACCAACTTAGAATCGTTTATCCATTTACGATCAAAACGCTCAACCGCCAGTACTTTTTGATCTTCAAACTGAATGACTTCTGTATCCGCCACAGGCAATTGATAGGCCTTGGCTATTTCCATGCACAACCACTCATTTTCACAGCTCTGGGATAAATCCAAATTGTTATGAGCTAAAACGCCTATTGGCAACTTAAGAATATGAGTCGTGGGCGTAGAGCCTTGAGGTAAAAACCAGTTATTCCCCATTTTCAATAGAGCGGTTTTTTCCTGAGCACCCGCTATCGAAATACGAAAGTCGCCATCAGTATCCCGCATACCCAAAGGATTCACACCATACCCTTTCAGTAAATCTGCAATCTCATTGCTACTGAGCGCTTTGGCATCAATTGTGGTTGGTTTTGCTGATAATTCGCTGGAAAGTTGAATTGCACCTACGCAATCACTACCTACTGCGGCCAAAAGATCAAAAGGCTGGATAGTAGAAGTCTGGAAACGTGCTTGCATTTTTGCACGTATTGCATCATTGTCGGGCAACAAGTTATCTAAGAAGTTATAGATAATATCGCCTTGATAGACCCTTTCAGACAAGGGTAAAGAAAGCGACAAAGAGCGCGAGTATTCAGAACTCAACCACTCTTTGGCATATTTAAACTGTAAGGCACCGTTGCTTAACTTCCATAACTCACCAACCAGCAAGCCATTCATAGAAATAAATAGGTGATTATTTTGACCCGCCATTAGTCAGCTACCATTCCAAATTTACGGAATCATTTTTTGGTTCTGATAATGAGCCTTTTGGTCTCACATCCAACTCCAAATCCAAAGCCGACAATAGTTTAAACAACGTTTCTAACTTGGCATTATTTGGCTTAGATTCAAATGCCGAAACCGTCGCCTGCCTAATACTTGCCAGATCAGACACCGATTCCTGTGATAAATTATTTGAAGTTCTTTGGTTCTGAATATAAACCGATAACTCTTTAGCAGAATTCACTCTCATAGCAGCTCCTTTATACGCTTAACCGTATAAATACAAAATTATACGCTTAACCGTATAAAAAGCAACTTATACGCTATCACGTATAAAACATAATAGTCGAAGCCCTATAGCATTAAGAGACCAACCTTTTCGACCGGGATCAAAAAGTAAATGCCTCCCCTGCCTTTTCTGAAGCGTATTCCAAATTCCTTTCCTTTAGCTGTTAACAGCAAAAACCTAATCTCATTTCTCTCCAAAAAACCTTTTTCAATTAGAACCTGCTCAAGATCAACGGTTGTTAAACCGAGTTTCGAAGCGGCTTTAGCAAGGGTAAGCATACTATGTTTTGAGAACACATCAGGCTTGTTGTATTTAGGTGTAGATTCTGCCACATTAAAAGGCGCTGATTCAATCGGGTTTTGAGGAAATTCAATAGAAAACTTTGATCTGTAATCAATCGTTATCGGCTTGTGATAATGCACGACAATCTTTCTTAGAGCCTCTTCGGGTTTAACAGCATCTTTCTGAACGACATTTTTTATCAGTCTACCGATACCTATTAAATCTCTACCTAGTTCAACTTTTTCAACCATCTCGTCAAACGTCTTTTCAATCATGTCTGGGTAACAGACATTCTCAAAACCCTTTGCAGGTTTTTTAATTTTAGATTTATGATCAAAAACAACTATGTGATCTATGCCTATTGGAGTAAAACCTATTGCACTAAATACCTTTTCCAATACTTTTTCATGCCGTTTTGACTGCTCAATAGGAGATGGAAAGGGACGATAACTTCTTCTTTTGGCATCGTAATAGTGAAACACACCATCATCATCTATTTTCACGTCACTTGAAAAGTTCTTAGTTTCAAGCAGCAGTACAAACCCGAACTTATTAATGGCTATATGATCTATCTGCGCGGCTACACCGTCTACCTCAAGGCGTAAATCATGTGCAATAAAACGGTTCGGAAAATACTGATCAATATAATAAGCGGCCTGTTTCTCACCTTGATACCCCTTTTTGAGCTTACTTATTTCAGACCGAACATTTTTTTGCTGAGTAGCATTTATACCTTCTTTCAACAGACTCTCAAGAGCCTCAATTTTACCTTCAATGGAGTCTATCTCTTTAATAATCATTGTAACTTGTCCTTCTATTGAACTAACTCCAAAACAGAATTACTGAATCACCCAATAACGCCATCAAAATAATCGGGATCAAGAACATTAACCTAATAGGTTCTTTGACGCTAACACCTAAGTTGTATTCAAACATTAGTTCAGCGAGAAGCTAACCATCTACCATTTCACAGATAAATCTAGAACTTTTACACAGTCTTTTGCACCTTGAGAGAAATCAGGCGTGGTAATAAACACACTCTTGGTTGCACCCTGGCGAATTAACAGCCAATAAAATGATCTATCTTGAGGCGGGATAACGCGTCAATTTGAGGACTAAACCACACAACTTAAATAAGTATTTTTAATTACAAAAAGATTATACGAGAATTACTATCTATGCGAAATAGGATTTATAGAAATAGGACTGTAAAAACACAGACAAATACCATTATGGTATTTCATTTAACTAGCAAACATAAATAGAGCAAGTAGGCTAAAAAAGCTTTTATACAAAGCTAAACGAGGCATATTTTTTTCAGACAATAAAAAACCCCGTTTAATCGAATGACTAAACGAGGTTTAAAATATGGCGCGCCCGAAGGGAGTCGAACCCCTAACCGCTCGGTTCGTAGCCGAGTACTCTATCCAGTTGAGCTACGGGCGCTTTGTTTTGATGAGGCGTATTATAAAGAGAATTTATTAAGTGTCAACTTAAATTTTATAATTTTTTTCGCCCTTCAAAATAAAGGTAGAAATGGCGGAGACGGAGGGATTCGAACCCTCGATAGAGCTACAAACCCTATACTCCCTTAGCAGGGGA
>CAZNML010000137.1:0-4870 GCA_964574275.1 uncultured Thiosulfatimonas sp.
GTGAAATGCACTACGTAAACCAGAGATGGCCAGGTGGTATGTTAACAAACTTCAAGACAATCAAGCAGTCTATCAAGCGTTTGAAAGAGCTTGAAACAATGGAAAAAGACGGAACTTTCGAAAAAGTAACTAAGAAAGAAGCGTTAATGATGACCCGTCAGAAAGCTAA
This sequence comes from uncultured Thiosulfatimonas sp., assembly GCA_964574275.1. Lineage (GTDB taxonomy): Bacteria > Pseudomonadota > Gammaproteobacteria > Thiomicrospirales > Thiomicrospiraceae > Thiomicrorhabdus. Next base: position 170 of record CAZNML010000137.1, read on the forward strand.
GTTAGAGCTTTCTCTAGGTGGTATCAAAGATATGCGTGCTATGCCGGATGCAATCTTTGTTGTTGATACAGGAAACGAAGGTATCGCAATTCAAGAAGCTAAAAACCTTGGTATTCCAGTAATCGGTGTTGTTGATACAAACAACGACCCACGTGGTATTGATTACGTTATCCCTGGTAACGATGATGCTATCCGTGCAATCAAACTATACCTATCAGCTGCTGCTGATGCCGTTATTGAAGGTAAAGATTCAATCACAACTGCAGTTGCAGGTGATGATTTCGTAGAAGCTGACGAGAAAGCAGCAGAATAATTTAAGCAGGCCTGGTTAAAACAGGCCGTTTTGATCATTTAAACGAATTCAAACGATATTTAAGGATTATACAGATGGCAATTACAGCTGGTATGGTAAAAGAGCTGCGTCAAACAACTGGCGCAGGGATGATGGATTGTAAGAAAGCACTGGCAGAGACTGACGGTGATATGGATGCAGCAATCGAATTCCTACGTAAGAAAGGAATGGCGGGTGCTGATAAGAAAGCAGGTCGTGTTGCTGCGGAAGGTCGTATTGCGATCGCGGTTGCAGATGACAGCAAAACTGCAATTATTGCTGAAGTTAACTGTGAAACTGACTTTGTTGCTAAAGGTGACGAGTTCAAAGGTTTTGCAGATGAGATCGCTGCACTTGCATTAGCGGCTGATACAACAGATGTTGAAACGATTATGGGTCTAACTATGGCCTCTGGTGAAACAGTGGATACTGTTCGTCGTGAAATGGTTGCACGTATCGGTGAGAACATGACACTTCGTTTCGCGAAGAAGATTGAATCTGAAGGTCTTGTTGGTCAGTACCAGCACGGTGAGAAGATCGGTGTTGTTGTTGCATTAACAGGTGGTGATGATGCGTTGGCACGTGATGTTGCTATGCACATCGCAGCGGTTAACCCAGCGGCAATCTCTGAAGCGGACGTTGATCCAGAAATGGTTGCTAAAGAGCGTGCTTTCCAGATCGAACAGGCTCAAGAGTCTGGTAAGCCGATGGAAATCATTGAGAAGATGATCGAAGGGCGTATGCGTAAGTATCTAGCTGAGATCACTCTAGTTGGTCAGGCGTTCGTTAAGAACCCAGATGTGACTGTAGAGAAGCTTCTAAAAGAGAACGGTGCAACTGTATCGTCATTCATCCGTTTAGAGGTGGGTGCAGGTATCGAAGTTGAAACTCTGGACTTTGCTGAAGAAGTTGCTTTAGCTGGTAAAGCTGTAACTGGTTAATCTCAGTTATCTGATATGAGCCATAGAGAGGCTTGACCGTTAAGGTTAAGTTTCCTATGGCTTTTTTGTAGGTTGAATTTTGTTAGACTTTTTTGAAAATAGGTCACGATGACTTAATTTCAAAGTAGTTTAATCTTATTAAGTTGTGTAATGTAAGGACGGTCGGCGATGGCACTTAAATATAAGCGTATTCTTTTGAAATTTAGCGGCGAAGCTTTAATGGGTGATGGAGACTTTGGTCTTGATGCTGGTACTTTAAAGAGCGTGGTTGCTGAGGTAAAGGCATTACGTGAATTAGGTGTGGAAGTTGGAATTGTTGTGGGTGGTGGTAATATCTTCCGTGGCGCACAGATTGAAGGTTCTGGTATCCAACGTACCACTGGTGACCACATGGGGATGATGGCGACAGTGATTAATGCCTTAGCCCTAAGAGATGTGATTGAGAGTCAGGGTATGCGCTCTCAAGTGTTGTCGGCAATGACCATTGAGGGGGTGTCGACCGGTTTTAATGCCAACCAGGTGAAAAAGCAGTTGGCAGAGGGTGAGGTAGTGGTATTCGCTGCTGGAACTGGAAGCCCGTTCTTTACTACTGATACTGCTGCGGCTCTGCGTGGTATTGAAATTGATGCAGAGATTGTACTTAAGGCGACTAAGGTTGATGGGATCTACACGGCTGATCCTAAAAAAGATCCTTCTGCAACGCGCTATGTTGAATTAAGTTATGATGAAGTGATTCAAAAGAATTTACAGGTAATGGATCAGACAGCTTTTGTTCTGTGTCGTGATCATAATATGCCGATCCGTGTTTTTGATATGTTTAAAGATAACGCGGTAATCCGAATTGTAAAAGGTGAAGATGAAGGCACCTTGGTTAAATAAGAATTAGGAGTGATGAAGATGATAAATGAGATTCGTGATGACGCTCAGTCAAGAATGGAAAAGTCGGTTGAAAATCTAGAAGCCAACTTTGCCAAGATTCGTACAGGTCGTGCGCACCCAAGTATTTTGGATTCGGTAACGGTTGATTATTACGGTTCGGAAGTGCCGATTAGCCAGGTAGCAAATATTAATGTTGAGGATGCACGTACCTTAACGGTTCAGCCTTGGGAACAGCCAATGGTTGCCGTGGTTGAGAAAGCGATCATGATGTCTGATATCGGCGTTAACCCGGTTACCAACGGTAATATGATGCGTATCCCAATGCCACCTCTGACTGAAGAGCGTCGTAAAGATCTAACCAAGGTGGCGCGTGCAGACGCGGAGAGTGCGCGTGTTGCAGTGCGTAATATTCGTCGTGATGCCAATGGTGATATTAAGTCGTTATTGAAGGATAAAGACATTACTGAAGATGAGTCTCGCCAGGGCGAAGATCAGATACAGAAAATTACGGATCAGACGGTTGCTAAAATTGATGCACTGTTAAAAGAGAAAGAAGACAGTTTGATGGAAATTTAATTCGATATTTATGCCGTTTTGCGGCATAATCTAATCTGGTTTTTTCTTTAAAACGGCCAATTGATAGCGGGTTTACCCACTATTGAGGGCCGTTTTTCATATTCTGTACCAGAGGTTTGGTTTGCAAAAACAACAAAATCAACAGCTTAATGTTCCTAAACATATCGCTATCATTATGGATGGCAATGGCCGTTGGGCAAAAAAACGCCTGTTACCTCGTTTCGTTGGGCACCAGAAAGGCTTGAATGCCGTTAAACGTGTCGTCTCGCACTGCTCTGAAATTGGAGTAGAGTCTCTTACATTGTTCGCTTTTAGCACCGAAAACTGGCGCCGTCCACAAGATGAGGTCAATAAGTTAATGGGGCTGTTCTTAAAAGCGTTGCAACGAGAAGTCTCGAAGCTGGATGAGAATAACGTCAAGTTGACGATTATTGGTGATCGCGGCGCATTCAATGATGAGATCCAAGCGAATATTGATATCGCCGAACAGCAGACAGCAAATAATTCTGGTTTGGTGCTGAATATTGCTGCTAACTATGGCGGCCGCTGGGACGTTGTGGAGGCGGTTAAAAAGTGGCAGGCAGCTCATCCTGATGCCGACATCAGTGAGCTGGATGAATCTGCACTGTCAGATCACGTCTGTTTAGCCGACCAGCCTGAACCGGATCTACTGATTCGCACGGGTGGCGAGCAACGCATTAGTAACTTTTTGATCTGGCAGATGGCCTACGCCGAATTCTATTTTACCGATACACTCTGGCCTGATTTTAATGAGGCCTCGATTGATGAAGCGATTGCCTCTTTCAGTCAGCGTGAGCGTCGTTTTGGACAAACCGGAGATCAGATAAAGTCATGTTAAAGCAGCGAGTTGTGACGGCCGTCATTCTGGCAGTAGGTGCAATCTGGGCACTGTTTGGGGCTTCGGCCGATGTTTGGATGTGGCTGATTTTCGCAGTCGCTGCGATCGCGGCTTGGGAGTGGACCGGCTTTGCCAGTATTGATGCGGCATGGCAGAAAATGATCTATGCTGGGTCGGCGGTTGTCATTGCCTATTTCGCTTTGAACTATCTCAGCCATGAAAACCTGGTTATCTTTACATTGTTAGAGATGGCGCTACTGATCCGTATTGTCAGCCGCTACCAGCGCTCTCAGGGCAAGGCGGTTGTTAATTCAGTGGGTATGGTTCTGGCATTAGGCTTGCTGTTTATCCCTATGTTTGCCGTGGTAATGATTAACTTTAGAGAGTTGTTCTCGGCGGAAGCGCTGTTAATGAGTCTGGTCACGGTGTGGGCAATTGATACCGGTGCCTATTTTAGTGGCCGCAAGTTCGGTAAAAACAAGCTGGCGCAGTACGTCAGCCCGGGTAAAACCTGGGAAGGGGTTTATGGCGGCACAGTGCTCGCCTTTGTGGTGGCTCTGGCTGGCGTCTATCTGATTCAACCGGATATCGGTTGGTCGTGGGAGATGTTTGCTTTGATATCGGCCTTTATCGCCATGTTTTCTGTGTTCGGGGATCTGTTTGAAAGCGTATTAAAACGACAGGTTGGATTGAAAGACAGTGGGTCGATTTTGCCGGGTCACGGCGGCGTGTTGGACCGCATCGACAGCTTGATTATTGCGGTGCCTATGTTCTATGTGTTGTGGGCTTACGGGAGTGGACTGCTTTGAGTTTTCTCTGGTCTCTGCTTGGGTTTGTGATTGTTATCGGTATTCTGGTAACGATCCACGAGTGGGGGCACTATCAGGTTGCACGCTGGTTTAATATCAAAGTGTTAAAGTTCTCTATCGGCTTCGGTAAGCCGATCTGGACCAAGCAGGGTAAAGAGACGGAGTTTCAGCTGGCGCTGATCCCTTTAGGCGGCTATGTTAAGTTTGCCGATGAAAATGAGGCGCCGGTCGCTGACAGTGACCTTGATCGCGCCTTTAACCGACAGAGTGTCTATAAACGTTTTGCAGTCGTGGCCGCCGGCCCTG
>CAZNML010000138.1:0-4843 GCA_964574275.1 uncultured Thiosulfatimonas sp.
CCAATAAAGATATTGAGTTTTACGACTACGATGAGGTGCAGTCGCAGTTTGTCGGTGATCTGGGCGATCGTCGCCAAATTACTTTGATGTCGGAAGCAATTCATTGTGCCGCCTGTGTCTGGTTAATTGAGCATACCATGGCAAAGATGGATGGCATTCAACTTGCCTCGGTCAACTTCACCAATAAACAGATCAAAATCCGCTGGGATAACAGCAAAGTCAAACTGTCGGAGATCATTAAAAAGCTCAACGGCATTGGTTACGACGCTACGCCATACGATCCTTCGGCCAGTGAGCAGGCCTATCGTAAAGCCAATCGTGATCTGCTGTACCGATTAGGTTTTGCCGGTTTTGCGATGATGAACGTCATGTGGTTCTCAGTCGCACTCTACAGCGGTGCCAATCAGGATCCGGAGTTCCGCAACTACTTTCACTGGCTGGAATTTTTTATTGCCACTGTCACGCTGGCCTACTCTGGGCAGCCTTTCCTTAAAGGCGCCTGGACGTCACTCAAATCACGCTCAGTCGGCATGGATGTCTCCATCAGTCTGGGGATGTTGACCACCTATGCCTACTCATTCTGGGTCACTATTCACCCGGAAAATGTTGGTGATGTCTATTTCGACACCCTGATCGATTTTATGTTCCTGCTATTGATCGGGCGTTATCTGGAGGCCATATCCAAAAACAAGGCAATTGATGCGTCACGCAGGTTAATGGACCTGCAGCCGAAAGTGGCCAGGCAGCTGCAGGCTGGTGAAACAAAAGTAGTGCCGGTACGTACTCTCGCCAAGGGCAGTCAGATTCTGGTTAAGCCGGGTGATCAGTTCCCGGTTGACGGTGTCATTATTAATGGTCAGGGCTTGGTTAATGAGGCGATGTTGAGTGGTGAGTCGAGAGAGATCAGCAAAGACAGAGGCGATGCGGTCTCGGCTGGAACCATTAATATTGATGGCTCATTAACGGTAGAGGTGCAGTCTATTCTGCAGGACACAAAACTCGGTAAAATTGTCCATCTGGTTGAAGAGGCGCAGGGTTCAAAAGCGCCCATTCAGTGTACCGCCGATAAGATCATGCCGTGGTTTGTGTCGACCACTATTACTCTGGCAGTCGCCAGTTTTGTCTATTGGTACTTTAATGCCGGTATTGAATTTGCCATTATGACCGGGACCGCGGTACTGATTATTACCTGCCCATGTGCATTCGGTCTAGCCACACCGATGGCGATTGCCGTGGCTTCCGGTGTGTCGGCACGTAACGGCATTCTGGTCAAGAATGGGGCGGTACTAGAGACATTGAATGAGATTGAACACTTTGTGTTTGATAAGACCGGTACCCTGACCAAAGGCCAGATGCAGGTGGTCGACTCCGCCTGGGTGGACGGAGTTGACCAGCGCAGTATGCTGCTGGAGATTGCCTCGGTGGAGCACCGCTCTGAGCACAGCCTGGGTGCAGCGGTAGCGGAGTCGGTTAAATCAACCTATCAGCTCTCAACCAGAGACTGGTTAGATGTGACCGAATTCAAAGCCTATCCGGGGCAGGGCGTTGGTGGAACCGTTAACGGACAGGCTTATTATATTGGAACCGCGAAATGGCTGCAGAGTCTGGCTATTGAACTCAGCGCTGAGTTAATGGCGACGGCGGAGCAGCATGCCCAGCAGGCTCAGACCGCGATTTGGGTGGCAAAAAACAATCAGGTTCAAGGTGTACTGTTCTTGGAGGATGAGATCCGTCCAGAAGCGAAAACGCTGATCAGTCGTCTAAAAGCGAAAGGCAAGCAGGTGACGCTGTTAAGTGGTGACCAGTCGGTCGTAGCGCAACAGGTGGCAAACCGTTTAGGCGGTATGCAGGTAATTGCCGAAGTGATGCCGGAAGATAAGAACCAGGTGATTCGTGACCTGCAAGCAAACGGACAGCAGGTTGCCATGGTCGGTGACGGCGTGAATGACGCACCGGCGCTGGTAAGAGCCAATGTGGGCATTGCGCTAGGATCTGGAACCGATGTTTCTATGGACAGTGCCGATGTGGTATTGATTAATGATGATATTCTGGCGGTGAATACCGCTGTAGAGCTGTCTGAACGCACCTTGAAGACGGTCAAACAGAACATTGCCAGCTCAATTGCTTATAATATCATTATGGTACCTTTGGCGATGGGCGGCTTGCTTACGCCATTAATGGCTGCGATTACCATGCCGCTGAGCAGTCTGGTGGTAATTGGTAATGCCGCCAGAATTCGTAGCTTTTTTAGTAAAAAAGCCATTATGAAACGAGAGAGTGAGACAAGCTGATGGATGTGATCTATGCATTAATCCCGATGATGCTGATTTTTGGTTTTCTGGTGGTGATCGTCTTTATCTGGATGGCTAAAAGTGGCCAGTTTGATGATATGGATGGCGCAGCCAATCGTATTTTTATGGATGATGAGTTCCCGGAGGATCGACGCAGTCAAAAGACGGAGACTAAAGAGCCAGATACAGAGGCTAAAACGCCGAGTGAAAGCTCAACCGAGTCTAAATAATTATCGCGGTAATCTTAATTGAGCAGGCCTGATCAATTGGCCTGAATCCGTTTAGATAATAGATATAAAAAAGCCCTGAGCATATTGCCAGGGCTTTTTTGTTTGTATGAATGAGTTGATGATTACTGAGCGTATTGCAGCGCTTCAGGGCCGTCTGGATCAAAAATCATCTCTAGGCCCAGTTGAGGGTAGTATAGTCGCTCTAAGCCGTCGTCCTGTGTGGCACGACGTTCAGGTTGACCAAAACGCATCTCAATGGCACGTTCGGTTAAGTTTTTACGTGGAATCAGCGTAATGCTCTCAATGGTCTTATCCAGAAAATCGAGGTTGTCCTGTGAGGAGAGTTTAATTTCACGCCCACCGGAGGTAGTTGGACTGATCTTCGCCCCGCGGTTATAGACCGTTTCCAGCTCCTCTGCCGGCACTTTTAAGGTAATGGCGACCGCCGCCTTGATGGAGCCGATATACATGCCTGGGAAGTAGGCCTCCGCCGTTTTATTGCTGCCATCCTGATCGGTAAACAGTTTGATCTCTACATCTTTACCATACAGCTCCATCGCTTCACGTAAGGTGGTCTGATTGAGAACAATGCCGAGCGCGTGCAGTTGACCTTGGTCATCATAGTGCGCATTCCACGGCAGGCTCGATTGATCCACCCCTTCACGGTCAGGTTGGATAAAGACAAACAGTCCTAACAGCACCAAAGAGCCAATCAGAACAATAATGGATGGTCGGACACCGCCGATTTTTGCATTAGCTCCACTCATGAACTGCTGTTATCCTTTTTAGTTTCGTCATCACCTTTGCCCAGTTCCGCATTGGAATTTTCATCACGTGGCAGGAACTTTTCAATCGCTGGGTTGCTGATGCCGCTACCCGCATCATACACCGCGATCCCGGTCTGCATAAAGGTAATCAGTACCGCCACAAAGATCACCACGGCAGCAAAACGAATGGTGATCACTTCACCCAGATTGGTTTGCGTGCCTTCGGTGGAAAAGTCATTCATGGAGAAGCCACCCGGAAAGATCAGGTCGATCAGCATATAGATCGCTACCATGGCAATTGCAATTCCATAACTGATCAACAGAATACGACCACGGCGCCAGGCCTGTATCCAGTGCGAGGCAACAAACCAGCTGTCCGTTTTGATGACCTGCTGTTTCTTGTTGTAAAGAAAGAGGATAACCAGAGTGGAGATAATCGGTACCAGCAATAACTCTAAGGTGTCACCGATCTCCAGCACAATCATAGAGATAAACAGGTGAGTAATAATAATATTGATATTGAAAATGTGGTGCGGCGTTTTAGCGCGTCTTTTTTCGTCATCGGTTACTTGGTAGTGCATACGTGTTTCAACCTTAGTTATTGCAAAGCGTAATTGGGTATTATCGCCGATTTTGCTGACTTATTCATCAAACGGATCAATGGCCTATATTCAAATTATTTATCGGCTGTTATTAAACTTCTAACCAGAAGGTCACTGGGCCATCATTGGTTAGAGAGACCTGCATATCGGCACCAAACTCACCGGTCTGCGGTGTCTGGTAGAGCTGTTCTACTTTGGAGGCAAATTGGTCAAACAGCTGGGTTGCCAGAGCGGGTGGGGCGCTGCTGCTGAAACTCGGTCTTAAACCGCTATTGGTATTCGCTGCCAGGGTAAATTGCGGCACCAGCAGTACGCCGCCTTCAACCTGCTGCACATTGAGATTCATCTTGTCGTTTTCATCGGCAAACACACGGTAGTGCAGAAGTTTATGCGCCATTTTTGTTAAGGTCTCGGCATTGTCGTCCGGTTGAAAACCGACCAAAACAACCAGGCCTGCTTGAATCTCACCGATGGTTTGCTGGTTGACGGCGACTCTGCCTTCGGCCACTCTCTGTAGCAGACAAATCATAGCTGCTCTCCCAAATCGGCATAGTGGTCACTGGCTTGAATTAGCAATTCGGTGATTTCGTACTCAAATGCAGAGTGGCCGGAGGCAGGGGCGATATTCAAGGTGGCATTCGGCAGCAGTGCAGCCAGTTCAATGGCCTGATTAACCGGGCAAACCATATCATAGCGGCCGTGAATGATCGTGGTCGGGATATGCTGTATGCAATCGACATTATCCAGAACCTGGTTGGGTTCGATAAAGGAGGCGTGACGGAAGTAGTGACACTCAATGCGTGCCATCGCCAGGGCGTGAAATGGGTCGCCGAAGTGATCCACCAGAGCGGAGTCGGTCTTCAGAGTTGAGGTACGACCCTCCCAAACTGACCAGGCCTCCGCCGCACGCATGCGGGCAATTTCATCTTCACTGGTCAGCACATCATAATAGG
>CAZNML010000139.1:0-4794 GCA_964574275.1 uncultured Thiosulfatimonas sp.
GTCAGGCTGTTGATGCAGAAAGTCGGCTTGATCCTCGGTCTCCACCCCTTCGGCGACAATGGCCAGCTTCTTGGTGCGCGCTAAACTGATGATTGATTCAACAATGGCAATGTCATCGCGACTCTCCGGTACGCGGAAAATAAAGCTTTGGTCGATCTTGAGTTCGTGAATCGGCAGTTTTTGCAGATAACTCAGGGAGGAGTAACCGGTACCAAAGTCATCAATTGAGACTTTGACTCCAAGTTTATTTAGTTGTTCGATCTTTCTTAGAGCGCTTTCGGTATCTGAAATTAATACCCCCTCGGTCAACTCCAAAGTGATATTGGCTGGATTGACCCCGGTTTCAATAAGCATGGTTTCCGTTTGCGCGACAAAGTCGACCTCATGGAACTGTATCGGGCTGATATTGATGGACAAATTAAAGTCCGGCTGTATTTCGGCCCATTTTTTCGCCTGTAAGAATGCCTTGCCCAGAATCCAATGGCCGAGTCGTAAGATCTGTCGACCCTCCTCAGCAATCGGGATAAATTTGGCAGGAGAGATAAAGCCGAGTTCAGGATGGGTCCAGCGAATCAGCGTCTCCGCACCATGCAGGCGTTTGTATTTACCAAACTGCGCCTGATAGTGCAGGCTGAACTGCTCGTCCAGATCGGCGGTGGTCAAGGCATGTTCCAGCTCTCGTCGTTCGAGTACCGCTTCTGACAGTGACGCTTCGTAAAAATAGGTTTTTTGATTATTGCGCTTTTTGGCCGCGGATACCGCCAGGTTGGCATAACTCATCAGTTTTTCCGCGGTATCATCCTCATTAAACGGGAAGATGGCGATACCCAGGCAGATGGTGCTGTGAATACTGACCTCATTCAGGTGGTAGTTCTGGTTGAGTCGCTTGGTGATCTTCTGTGCCAGATGGTAAGCATTCTGAGTGGCTTTGGTCTGCGAAGATGCCTGGTCCTGCGCCATTACCAGAAATTCGTCGCCGCTGATGCGGGCGATGGTGTCTTCGTCACGCAGTAAATTTTTTAGGTTGAGTGCAACCTGTTGCAGCAGCATGTCCCCGGTTTTGCGTCCAAAGGAGTCGTTTACCGCCTTGAAACGATCCAGATTGATAATAAAGACCGAGGCGAAGGTGTTATGTCGTTTGTGGTGGCGAATCGCCGCATCCATATGTTCAATGGCCAGCCGTCGGTTTGCCAGATCCGTTAAATCATCGTAGTAAGCCATCTGCTCAATGGCCATTTGCGCTTCATGGATATCGGTAATGTTTTGAATGGTGGCCACATAGTGTTCCACATTGGCCTGATCATCCGCTAGCATGGAGATACTCAGTACCGCATAGAAGATGGTATCCGGCATCGGCTGCAGCTCAACCTCTCCACTCCAGTATTTGCTCTCCAGCAGACTGCTTAATACCTCATGGCTACTGGTTTTTAAGCGTACCTGCTGGTCAAGCCAGCCGACTAGAGTCATTTTTTTCAGCTGCTCTGAGTTGAGGCCGGTCAGCGCACAAAAGGCGGTATTGGGGTGAGTGATATAACCCTTGTCATTGGTAATGAATTGGCCGTCATAACTATTGAAAGCGGCTTCCATTAGACGTTTTTGTGTATCTGCTTCGGCATAGATAGAGCGATCATAGATCACTACCAGCAGGTTATTGACTTTACCTTTGGGCGTGAACAGCGCTTTGGCCGAAATCAATAAGGGCTTGGTTTTCAGTGTCAGAGGATCTTTGAGCCAAATATACTGCTCTCTCGGTCTGTCGCCTGGCTGCTCTTTTAGCTCTTCCAGCCAGCCTTTGAGATTGAACCTGAAAGTGGCTTTTCTGTTTCTATAGAAAGGCACCTCTTCAATAAAGCACTGGTGATGCAAGTAGTCTGTAAGTAGGGCTTTGGCTTCATCATTAATGATGCGGGGTTTTAAACTGGGTTTTAGGACAATAACCGCTTCGTGGAAAGCGCGAATAATAGAAAGTTTATTCTCTTTCTCTTCTCGCAGCCGCAAGACGCTTTTTTCAAGTTTTGAATAAAGTTTTTTGGAATTCATCCACTAAACCGATGGTTTTTATTGTCTTAAACCCCCGATTCTAGCGGACAAAACGAAGAATGCCAATAGCTTAGCCGTGGTAATTGAAGAATTCTTTAAGTGTATAAGTAAATGCTTATGGTAAAAGTTGATGTTATAAGTAAATGCTTATGGGAAAACTTGCCATTTATAAGTAGTTGTACCTATTTTATTGTTATTAATAGGGTTTTAGTAGATCACTGAAGGTAGCCAGGTAACAATCTCCGGCCAGATGGCGATGGCCACCAGCACCGACAGCTGAATAATAATAAACGGAATGGTTCCCTTATAGAGGTCGGCCGTCTTCAGTTCTGGTGGCGCCACACCACGCAGATAGAACAGGGCAAAACCAAATGGCGGCGTTAAGAAGGCCGTTTGCAGATTAATGGCGATCATAATTCCCAGCCAGATCGGGTCCACGCCCATCATTAACAGAATCGGTGCAACCACCGGCACCACCACATAGGTGATCTCAATAAAGTCTAAAAAGAAGCCCAGAATAAACATCAGCGCCATGACGATTAACATCGCAGTAAAAACACCGCCTGGCAGGCCGGTTAATAGTTCGGTAATCAGCTCATCACCACCTAAACCTCTAAATACCAGTGAGAACACCGCGGCACCAATAAAGATCATAAAGATCATGCTGGTCACACCCAGGGTATTGCGCATCACCGTATTCAAGGTGTCGAGATTGAGTTTGCGTTTCATTACCGCCAACAGTGTCGCGCCCAGAGCACCTAATGCCGCTGCTTCGGTTGGGGTAGCGTAGCCCATTAAGATCGAGCCTAATACCAGTAGAATCAACAGCAGTGGCGGTAACAGGCTGCTGAATACACGGCTTGCCAGGCCTGGTTCAACCGGTTTACCAAAATTGCTCGGAACACTGTCCGGCTGGGTGACGGCCTTAAACAAGATGTACAGCATATACAGCACCACCAGCATCATCCCTGGGAACAGTGCACCGACAAACAGGTCGCCGACCGACAGGGTCTCCGGTGAGAAGATGCCCTGGTTAAGCTGCGCCTGCTGGTAGGAGGAGGAGAGTACATCACCTAATAGTATCAACACAATCGACGGCGGAATAATCTGCCCCAGAGTCCCCGAAGCACAGATGGTACCACTGGCCAACTTAGGACAGTAACCCTGCTTGAGCATGGTAGGCAGCGCCAGCAGTCCCATGGTGACTACGGTGGCACCGACAATCCCGGTGCTGGCGGCGAGCAACATGCCCACCAGAATCACCGCAATCCCTAAACCGCCTTTGATACCGCGCATCACCTCATCCATGGTGTTTAACAGCTGTTCGGCAATCTTGGACTGTTCCAGCATAATCCCCATAAAGACAAACAGCGGCACCGCAATCAACGTTTCATTGGCCATAATGCCAAAAATGCGGTTTGGCAGGCTTTGTAAAAATGCCATATCGAAGGCGCCAAAAGCATTGGCGACCAACGCAAACAGCAGTGAGACGCCGGCTAAGGTAAAGGCGACCGGAAAACCGACTAACAGCGCAACAAAAATCAGTGCAAACAGAACCAGAGCTAACCATTCCATTACAGGGTTCCTCCCGTCTCTGTTGAATCTGGCTCAACTTTATCGTTGCTAAACAGCTCCAGATAGGCTTGGGCAGCAACCGCCAGTGATTGCAGAATCACCAGGCCTGCCATAATCAGAATCAGGCTTTTAAGCAGGTAGAGGTAAGCGATGCCGCCGGCTTCAGCTGAGCTCTCCTGAATCGCCCAGCTGGCGCTGACGTAATCCCAGCCGCTCCACAGAATAAACAGCATGCTTGGAATGGCCAACAGTACTACCCCAATCAGATTGATCCAGGCTTTACGTCGAGTCGAGGCCTGAGCATAAAACACGTCGACACGCACATGCTGGTTCTGCTGGTAGGTGTAGGCGATGCCGAGCATAAACAGGATGGCGTGGTTGTACATTACCGCCTCCTGCATGGCGATGGAGCCGGTATTAAAGCCGTAACGCAGAATCACCACCAGGGCGGTTAACACCACCAGTGATAAGCTGCCCCAGGCGACGATGTGGCCGAGCTGAAGCTGAAAACGATTCTGAATTTGAATGAACTGGTTGAGGGAGTGAGCAATCGACATAAGCGCTTTTATCTGTCTCTGAAATTGCCGATATTGTACGTTTTTAGCGCTGTTTTTGCAGGTTTTTGCACAAAAATCAAACATATGCAGATAAACATAACTGACCAGGCCTGCTTTATTTTCAGGCCTGGACAATTTAATCGTTGAGCTGCTGCAATCGCTAAAATGGTTTTTTATGAGTCAACGAGCGCTTAGACACTTAAATGCCGTTTAAAGCCGGCTAATCGAAGAATCAAACTCAACAGCGGTGGCTGGATTCGGTAAAATGCCTGCATGATTGTTCAAGTTGCAGTACCCGGCCCGTTTTTAACCCCGTTAGATTATCGTTATGATCTGACGCAAGGTGCGCTGCCTGTAGTGGGTGGCAGGGTGCGGGTGCCGTTTCGCAACCGCGAGCTGATCGGTCTGGTGATGAACCTGCCGGAGCAGGCGGATTACGATACCAAAAAAATTAAAGCGGTATTGGAGGTGGTGGATGCCGAGCCGCTGTTTGATCAAACACACCTAAAATTTATTGAGTGGGCGGCGCAGTACTACCATGAACCGATCGGCGAGGTGGTGCAGGCCGCTTTGCCGAAAAAACTGCGCGCCGGCGATGCGGTTGAGGTGAGCGGACAGCCGG
>CAZNML010000140.1:0-1917 GCA_964574275.1 uncultured Thiosulfatimonas sp.
GGCCGGTCTGCAGCAGGCTGAATTGAATCAGCAGCGCGGTCAGTTAAAAGCCCCTTACGCTGCGCGAATCGCTTCGGTCGATGTCAGTGCCGGTTCTCGGGTCAATGCCGGGGCGTTGATGTTGAGTTTCTATGCGCTGGATAGTTTGGAGTTGAGAGCCAAGTTGCCGGTATCCGAGCTGACACAGGTGCAGCAGGCGTTGGATAGCGGCAAGCAGTTGACCGCCCGTTATCACTATCGCGGAGGCGAGGTCAAATTGCCGTTGACGCGTCTGGCCGGGCAGGCGACAACCAGCGGTGTGGATGCGTTTTTTGAGCTGCCGGCAGCGTTGGCATCGGTCCGTCCTGGCGACCTGATGGAGGTGCATCTTAGCGGTGTGGCCGCCGATAATGTGCTGGCGGTGCCGTACAGCGCGATTTACGGTAATGACCGAGTCTACCTGATAGAGGCCGGCCGTCTGCAGTCCAAGCAGGTGGAGATGGTGGGTGAGGTGATGCGTGACGGTAAGCTGTGGGCGTTGATCCGTCCGGACTTCGCTGAAGGCGCCAGAATTAGCATCACCCATCTGCCAAACGCCGTAACTGGATTGAAAGTTGCCGAATTCAAAGCGTCCGAGGGTTAAGCCATGAGTCAACTACAGGGGCAGTCGCCAGGCGAAAATTTGCGTGATGAAGATCACGACTACCATCTTCACGAGAAACGTTTTGAGTCACGTGGTGTCATTGGTGTGTTTGCCCGTCATAAGGTGGCGCCGAATCTGCTGATGATTGTCATGCTGCTGGCAGGCCTGGTGGCTTTGATGAAGCTCAATGTGCAGTTTTTCCCCTCTTTCGAACTTGACTACGCTTCGGTGCGTGTGGTCTGGCCGGGTGCGAATGCTCAGGATGTCGAAAGCAGTGTGACCGAACCGATTGAGCGTGTGTTGCGCAACCTCGACCATCTCGATGAGATGACCTCCACTTCGTCTTTGGGCAGTTCGGTGATCTCGCTGAAATTCGAAGAGGGTACCGATATGATCGAGGCGGTCGATCAGATTAATCAGCGCATAGGTGAGCTGCGCAACCTGCCGCAGGACTCGGAAACACCAGTGGTGGAACGCGTGGTGCGCTATGAGTCGATCGCCAGGGTTTTGTTGATTGCCGAGCAGGGGCAGTTGGCTGAATTGAGGCCGATGGTGCGCAATTTTGAGCGTGAACTGTTGGATCGCGGCATCGATAAGATCACCTTTAAAGGCCTGCCGACCGAAGAGATGGCGGTGGAGCTGTCTCAGGAAAAGCTTGAACAGTACAACCTCTCTTTGGAAGCGGTCAGCAATCAACTGGCGGCTATGAGTCGCGACTACCCGGCCGGTTCGGTTGGTGATGACGACAGTGTTCGCGATCTGCGAGCGTTGGAGCAAAAGCGCACCGAAGTCGAGTTTAGTCAGATGCCGCTGGTGGTGTCGGAGTCGGAAAATGTCACTCTGGGTGATATCGGCTGGGTTGAGCGGCGGCCGAAAAAGGATGCGCCCTATCTGATTGTTGACGGCTATCCGGCCATTGAGATGCAGTTGCAGCGTGCTGAGAGCGGCGATACCTTGAAGTCTTCAGAAATCCTTTTCGACTGGCTGCAACAGACCGAGTCTCAGCTGCCACAGGGTGTCAGACTGCAGGTTTATGACGAGACCTGGTCGCTGGTCAATCAGCGTATTATGCTGCTGGTCAATAACGGTATCGGCGGGCTGTTTCTGGTGGTGTTGATCCTCTATCTTTTCTTGAATGGCCGAGTGGCCTTCTGGGTGGCAGTAGGGATTCCGGTCTCGTTTATGGCGACCTTGATGATTATGTATCTGGCTGGTGGCTCAATCAATATGGTCAGTCTGTTTGGGCTGATTATGGCGCTGGGGATTATTGTGGATGACGCCATTGTGGTCGGTGA
>CAZNML010000140.1:2017-4777 GCA_964574275.1 uncultured Thiosulfatimonas sp.
AGGTTGGACAGTGGTTTTGATCATTTTCGCCATCATCAGTTTCGCCACTTGATTCGTTGGGTGTTAAGGCATCGAGCTATTACTTTGACGACCGCCGTGGCGATGATGATTTTTGTGGTCGGCCTGTTGGCTGGTGGACGTTTGGGCTTTGTGTTTTTTCCATCCCCGGAATCGACCAAGCTCAATGCGGACGCGCGCTTTGTGGCGGGCACGCCCGCTGAAGTCAGTGCCGACTATGCCGAACGGCTCTATCAGGCGCTGCTGGAAACCGAGCAGGAGTTGGAGCCGGGTATTCTCAAAGTGGCGGTGGTGCATTTCAATGAGACCAACCGCCAGCAGGGGGCGAATTTCGTCGGCATTAATGTCGAACTGCTGGAGCCGGATCAGCGCGAAACCCGTAATGCTGAATTTATCCGTGTCTGGCAGGAAAAAGCCGGCATTGTGCCAGGCCTGGATACTTTGAGTATCGAGTCGCCGCGTATGGGGCCGCCGGGCAGTGATGTTGATGTGCGTCTGTTTGGTGCTGAGCCGATGGTGCTGAAGCAGGCTTCGTTGGAGTTGCAGGAGGTGCTGGATCAGATTGCCGGTGTCAGCGGCGTGCGAGACGACCTGCCATTCGGGCGAGACCAGTTGGTCTATCAATTGACGCCGCAAGGCGAGGCGCTGGGTCTAACCTATGTCTCTTTGGGGCGTCAGTTGTCCGATGCGTTCTCGGGGCGTTTGGTGCAGATTTTTACCGATGCCGAGGATGAGATTGAGGTGCGAGTCCAGTACCCGCGGGCAGAGCAGGCTACCCTGAGCAGTATCAACCGCATGCAGGTGGTGACACCAACGGGTGAGCGCGTAGCGTTGAGTTCGGTCGCCAGCTGGCAGACCCAGCGCGGCTTTGATGTGATGCGTCATGTCGACGGACAGATGGCAGTGACGGTCATTGGTGAGGTTGACAAGAACGTCAATAACGCCAACCAGATTCTGGCGAGTCTTAAGGAAAACACCCTGGCGGATCTGGAGTCAAAGTATGGCTTGAGCTACTCCATCGAGGGGCAAAACGCGCGCCAGGCTGAGGCCTTGGGAGATATGAAGATCGGTCTGCTGATTGGCTTGTCGATGATCTATATCGTGCTGGCCTGGGTGTTTGGTTCCTACGGCTGGCCATTGGTGGTCATGATGGCGATCCCATTCGGTCTGGTCGGTGCAATTATGGGGCACTGGTGGATGGGATTGGATATGACCATCCTGTCGCTGTTTGGTTTCTTCGGGCTGTCGGGGATTGTGGTCAATGACTCGATTATTCTGGTGAGCTTCTATAAGCGTTTGCGGGAAGACGGCTTGGCGGTGAATGAAGCACTGGAAGAGGCGGCGGTGCAAAGGGTGCGTGCGGTACTGTTGACCTCATTGACCACCATCGCCGGTTTGACGCCGCTGTTGTTTGAGACCTCTTTGCAGGCGCAGTTCCTGATTCCAATGGCGACGGCGATCGCTTTTGGTCTGATGTTCTCGACCTTTCTGATTCTATTGGTGATTCCGGCACTGTTGTCGATTTATGAGCATGGCTATGAACGTGTTACTCAGGGACGTTCCGTGCCGGTCATAAATGTTTCATAAAATGAGCAGGCCTGCTTGTTTTAATATCAGCTTAAGCGGTTTTGCAGCCGTTTAAGTGTTCGTTTTACCCCGCTTTGACCGTAACAGGTTGAAAAAATCTTTTATTTTCAAACAGGTTTGGTATGCGCTGGCTTGTTTCACATGATTGTGAATCTTTAATAAAACGATAAGAAAACTTGATGATTTACTCGTTTTAAGAGAGAATAATCGTCCAAATTTATATTGCGACCACAGAATCCGCATGGATTTGAGGTAAAAGAAGTGCTGAAAAAGGCACCGCAAAGACCGAATTTTTTAAAAATATTGAGGAAGTTGTATGGCAACTCGTAGAGATCTAGCAAACGCGATCCGTGCTCTAAGTATGGACGCAGTTCAAAAAGCAAACTCTGGTCACCCAGGTGCGCCAATGGGTATGGCGGATATCGCTGAAGTATTGTGGAACAGCCACATGAAATATAACCCAACTAACGCAAACTGGGCTGATCGCGATCGTTTCGTTTTATCTAACGGTCACGGTTCTATGCTTATGTACTCTCTATTGCACCTTTCTGGTTACGACCTAAGCATGGAAGACATCAAGCAGTTCCGTCAGTTACACGCTAAAACAGCGGGTCACCCAGAGTACGGTTATGCTGAAGGTATCGAAACAACAACGGGTCCTCTAGGTCAGGGTATCACTAACGCTGTTGGTATGGCGATTGCTGAGCGTACGCTTGCGGCACAGTTCAACAAGCCTGGTCACGACATCGTTGATCACCACACTTATGTATTCATGGGTGACGGTTGTTTGATGGAAGGTCTGTCTCACGAAGCGTGTGCAATGGCTGGTACTCTAGGTCTTGGTAAGCTGATCGCATTCTGGGATGACAACGACATCTCTATCGACGGTAACATCGGTGACTGGATGGAGAAAGGTGTTCCTGGTCGTTTCAACGCTTATGACTGGCACGTTATTCCTAATGTTGATGGTCACGATGCTGACGCTATCAACGCGGCAATCGAAGAAGCTAAGTCTGTAACTGACAAGCCATCTTTGATCTGTACTAAGACAGTAATCGGTTTCGGTTCTCCTAACAAGTGTGGTACTTACTCTTGTCACGGTGCGCCTCTAGGTGATGAGGATATCGCTCGAGCACGTAAAGAACTAAACTGGAC
>CAZNML010000141.1:0-4763 GCA_964574275.1 uncultured Thiosulfatimonas sp.
CTGGTTGGATTGCGTCTGTCGCAAGAGGAAGAGTACGATGGTGCGGATTTAAGTATTCACCGTATTCACGCCAATCCACCGCGTGGTGATGATTACTAAATCGAAAACTTAAAACATGCAGAGGCCTTTAGCCTGTGCATATTGTCGGTTATGATAGGAAGGGAGTCGTGAAAGCGGCTCCCTTTTTTTATCGTTAGACCTTTCATATAAAGTTGGCCCATTCATGCAAAAACTCGCTGCTGAGAACCTATACCGTTATACCGCTCTGAATCCGGATGATTTTGATCCCGATAAATTGAAAATTGAAGACCGCGATGTGATCGAGTTTATGAAACGCTTTCACCCGCGCGCCTATCAATCGCTGAACTTTGGCCTGCATCTGAAGCGTAATCAGAACCATATTTTTATTATGGGAGAGCCGGGGGTTGGTCGAATTGGTATGACTAAAGCGCTGTTAAAGCAGGCTGCAGCACAGAAGCCGGAAGCCAATGATGTGGTGCTGGTATCGGATTTCAGCGAAACCAATAAAACTCAGTACCTCTATTTTAATTCTGGTCAGGGACGCAAGTTCAAGGTAGCGATGGAGGAGTTGATCACCCATCTGAAGACACAGCTGCCGATTGTGTTTGATGGCCACGCCTACCAGTTAATGAGTCAGCAGCTCGAGAATGAGATGGCTGAGAAACAGCAGAGTGTGTTGGAGCCGGCTTTTAAACTGGCGGAGAAGCTCAGCATTGAGATTATGCAGGCAGAGAACAGCTTTTTGTTGTCGGCCATTATTGAGGACAAACGTTATAAGTTAGGTGAACTGTCGCAGTTTGATAAAGAGGTCGAAGAGCGCTATAAAGATGCGCTGGAGCAGGTGGAAGACGCGCTGAATCAGGCTTTAACGCATATGCCATTTTTGCAGCATGAATTTCTGGATGCGGGCAAAAAACTCAATACTGAAATCGCCAATGAACACATTGAACCGCATATTGAAAAACTCAAACAGAAGTTTGGGGTTAACGATGCGGTCAATGAGTATCTGGACGAGCTGCAGAAGAGTCTGGTGACCAAGCTGCATCTGTTTTGGGATCAGAGCGCCGAGGTGGTGACCTCTCAAAGCAGTCAGGCCAGTATGGACGAGCTGCTGAGCGAGCAGCAGGGCCTGTCAATTTTTGAAGTGAATCTGCTGGTGGATCAGCGTGGTGAGACACTGGCACCGGTGATTTATGAACCCAATGCCAGTATGCCGAAACTGTTTGGTTATGCCATTAACTCAGCCAGTGCTTCCGCCACCGATACGCTGTCTTTGGCGATGAGCCATCAGGCAGGTCTGTTGCAGCAGGCCAACGGCGGATTTTTAATGCTCGGAATTGAGTCGGTTCTGAAAGATGCGGACATCTGGTCGCATTTGAAAGCGGCTCTAATGGGTAAAAAGATCAGTTTTGAAATCCCGTCTTCGCGTAATGTGGTGCCATACCACCTGCCGGACTTCCCGGTTAATTTAACGCTGGTGCTGATTGGTCAGGCGGCGCACTTTTATGCACTGCAGGAGATTGATCCGGAGTTTGGTCGTCTGTTTAAGGTTCAGGTTGAGTTTGAAGTTGAACTGGATCGTAATAGCGACTATGAGTGCACCATGGCGCGTCAGCTGGCGCATGAAGTGGGGCAGTGGGAGGACCTGCCGGTTGATATCAGTGCCTACGAGCGTCTGATTGAGTACGCTTCCAGAATGGCAGAGGATGCTAACCGCCTCTATACCAATAAAGCGATTCTGCGTGATGTGCTGGCGGAGGCGAATGCTTTTGCGCGCGCCAATGGCGAAAACAAACTGACTCGCGACACCATTGAACAGACCATTTTGCAGCGTGACTTTCATACCGGCCTGATGGAGGACTACTACCATCGAGCCATTACTGAGCAGCAGGTACTGATCTCGCTGCAGGGCACGCATATTGGGCAGGTAAACGGTTTAACGGTATTAACGGTTGGTAAGCAGTCGTTTGGTCAGCCGGTGCGGATTACTGCACAAGCCTCTGCCGGTGATGAAGGGGTGCTGGATATTGAGCGTGAAGTGGAGATGGCCGGACCGATTCACTCCAAAGGCATGCTGATTCTGAGCGGTTATCTGCGTGGCCGCTATATGAAACAGCGTGCTTTAGGTTTCAGTGCTTCTATTGTTATGGAGCAGTCCTATAGCGGAGTAGAGGGCGATTCCGCCTCCTCTCCAGAGCTTTTGGCCTTAATATCTTCGATTGCTCAAGTACCGATGCGACAGGATCTGGCCATTACCGGTTCAATCAACCAGTTTGGTGAAATTCAGCCGATTGGCGGAGTCAATGAAAAGGTCGAAGGTTTCTTTAAAGTCTGTCTGGCTCGCGGTCTGACCGGTTCTCAAGGGGTGATCATTCCTGAAGCCAACGCCAGCCATCTGATGCTGAATAGCGCGGTGCGCGACGCGGTTGATAATGGGCAATTTCACGTATATACTATGAGCCATATCGACGATGCTTTAGGGCTGTTAACCGATATGGCGGTGGGCCATGAGGATGAAAGTGGTCAATTCCCGGACGGCAGTGTCAACGCCAAGGTGATGCACGCCTTAGAAGCGATGAATGAGAAGCATGATGAAGATGAGCACGAACATGGCCATCAGCACCACCGCCGTCATCATCACTAGTCATCTTAAATTTTCAATGCCATTTGGATATGAGGGGCAGATATGTTGTGTGATGAGTGGAGCAGTGAACAGTCATTAGCCGACTCGGTGCATAACAGTGTGGAGCTGGCTTTTGTGCATGACTCGGTCCGCCTGATCTATGTATCACAATCTCTGGCGAACCTATTGGGTTATAGCGTGCAGGAGATGGAGGGGCGTTTGATTATCAGTTTTCTCACTTCGACGGCTTTTCTGAAGATGATTCATGCGATCAGTAAAAATCGTGTTAACAGCTTAACGGGTCGCACCAGCGAATTTGAACCTCAGCCAACCAAGTTGCGTGATAAAGCGGGTAACCTGATCTGTCTGCAAGCAACCTGTTCGGTTGATCTGCCAGCTGAGAAGTTAGATATTAAGCGTAATGTACGTTTAACGGTGGTTGAGCAGGTGCCGATCTGATCAGCAATGCGCTTGCCAGCGTTTGATTAAATGGTTGGCTTGCGATCGGTTAAGGCTGGCTGTGCTCTTTACTCTGCTGTTTGAATTTCTTTTTCCACTTGCGACGGCGACGTGACTGCCAGTGTTTAATGACCTGCATGCGCCAGATTAGATTGATGGTGAAATAACTGATCACACCTAATACGATAGCCACGGTGAAACTGCCCAGAAACAGCGGCATCCATAGATCGCCAAGCGCGGTCATCATCCAATCAAAAGTCAGTTCAAAGTGCAGCGACTCCTGCGACTCCTGTCCAAGCATGTAGCTGCCGACCAGGTAGTTGAAGTAGAACAGTGGCGGCATGGTCAGAGGGTTACTGATCCAGACCAGCGCGACACTTAGAGGTAAATTCGCACGGAAATAGATCGCGGTAATGGCGGAAGCGACCATTTGAAAAGGGATCGGAATCGCCATCCAAAACAGACCTATTAAAAACGCTTTAGACACCGAGTGGCGGTGCAAGTGCCAGATAGCCGGGTTTTTTAACCACTTAGCCAAAAAGCCAAGCCCTTTGAGGTTTTTGACTTTCTCTGGGGTAGGTATATAACGTTTGATGAGCTTTTTAGGCATGTTTATTAGTTTTGTTATTGGCGTTATTGTTGCAGTATTGAGCTTCTATCAGTTAGCCGTTCTACCCTCTATCTGGGTGGGTGTCTTGCTGATTGTTATGCTGATTTTGACTCTATTGGCAGTGGCGGCTTTTCAAAGCGTTACTTATCCCGCCTTAGATGCTTTCAAATCTCGGACTCTTTCCCCCTCCATTCGCAGAGTACAGGGCCTGATCCTGAATGCCACTTTAGGTTTCATTATAGGCATGACTTGGGTGTTTTGGCAGACTTTTTTTACGGTTTTTATTGATGAAAGCTGGCTGAATAAACCGGTTCAACTGCATGGCACGGTAGTGGGGCTGGTGCATGAGCAAGATCTCAACCAACGCGTTAAACTGAGTTTTACTTTTAAAATTGATAAAATTCAACGGGTTAATGAGGATAGTTTACACGGAGCAGACCTTAAAGCGCACACGGAATCTGTTAAAAATGATCAGGCCTGGTCGTTTTCTAAACCGAATATCAAGCTGAGTTGGTATTTAAGCCAGAGCCAGTATCAGCAGTTAAAACAGCGTCCTGCCAGTGGGCAGCAGTGGCAACTGTTTGCCAAACTTAGAGCGAATCATGCAGCGATGAATTTAGGGGCCTTGGATTATGAGGCCTGGCTGTTTCAAAACGGCATTGCTGCTCGCGGTTATATTCTAGATAAACCTCAAAAGGGATATCAATCTATTCTAACTGCGGACAGCCGTGGTTTTGAGCTGCGCTCTCAATTAAGCCAGAAACTGCAACCACTGTTTGAACCGTTTGAACTCAGCTCGATCTATAGAGCCTTGACCTTTGGCGATAGAACGCATATTTCTGATAGCCAGTGGCAGGTGCTGCAAAATACCGGAACCATCCATTTGATGGCGATCTCCGGTCTGCATATGGGCATTGTCGCCGGGCTGGGTTATCTGTTCTTTAAAGCTCTGTGGTGGTTGGGCGCTTATCGGCTGCAGCGTTTTACCTTGCCGCTGTTTGCAGCAATCGGTGCCGGTCTGTTTGCCACTTTTTACCTGATGCTGTCAGG
>CAZNML010000142.1:0-4753 GCA_964574275.1 uncultured Thiosulfatimonas sp.
CTGTTGCCGAAAGAGATTGAAGCGGCCGGAGGTAAAGCCACCATGTGGAAAACCGGTCACTCCTTTATGAAAGCCAAATTGAAAGAGACTGGAGCGGCCTTAGCTGGAGAGGTGTCTGGGCATATCTTCTTTAAAGAGCGCTGGTATGGCTTTGATGATGGTATCTATGGGGCGGCGCGCATGCTGGAGATTGTTGCCGGACAGTCACAGCCAGCCAGTCAACTGTTCGCGGCGCTGCCGGATGCTTATAACACACCGGAGATTGATGTGGAGTTTGCCGAAGGGGAGCACTACGCCTTTATGGATAAACTGAAAGCGGTGGCCGACTTTCCGGATGCGACGCTGTTTGATCTGGATGGCATTCGTGCCGATTTTGCCGATGGCTGGGGGCTGGTGCGACCGTCCAATACCACGCCGATTCTGGTAATGCGTTTTGAGGGGGAAACCCCGGAAGCCCTGGAGAGAATTAAACAGCGTTTTAGAGCGTGGATTCATCAGGTGGATGCCACTATCAAACTGCCATTCTGATGCCGGTTGGCAGTTACGCATTGCAAAATAAGCAGGCCTGGTTAATTTTGAATTAACCGGGCCTTTTTGATGGTAAACGCTTTTTAGCCGCCGGTTATTTTGTTTTTGGCTCGCTGACCTGGCCAATGAAATGCGTCAGGGTTAGATCCTTATTCAGGGTGTAGTGGTGAAAGTGGCCATTTTTAACAATATAGAAGTTCTGCTGCTGCTCATTACAGGACCAGTTTTTGGCATCTTCTATCTGGCAGTCAGTCAGCACATTCATTAGCGTTGCTTGCTGATAAGGGTTGGGTTTCAACTGAGTGGCGGTGGCACGACTCTCATGCGGATAGAGAATAAACTCGATGCTGCCGGCTTGTTTCATCGGCCCTTTACAGGTGGGCTGATCCCACTTGTCAAATCCCTGATCACACAGTCCCTGCTCGGCAATGACCTTGTATTTATCAGGTTGTGAGTCACAGCCTGTTAATGACAGTGACAGCAACAGGCTAAACAGGCTCAGCAGTGAAAATCGAATGTGTGACATGAAAAGTAATCCTTATTTGCTTGGAGTGAAATCAATTGATGATGCCACTGAATATTAACCAGAGGTTAATTGTGCGACAAAGTGCGCTATTTTGTCTACTGCCATCATCAACTGCTGGCTGTCAGTGGTATAAGCCAAACGCACATGCTGTCTGCCTTGAGCGTCGCTAAAGTCGGTGCCTGGGGTAATGGCTACGCCAGTTTCATGCAGTAGATCTCGACAAAATTGCTCGGAGTCATGAGTCCACTCCGAGACATCCCAATACAGATAAAAGGCGCCTTGCGGCAGCACCTTTAAATTAAAGCCCGCTTGCTGCATGGCGTTAAACAGCACATCGCGGCGCTCAGCAAATTTCTGCCGACGCTGCTCTAATGCCTGCAGTGCATCGTCCTCTAGCACGCGTAACGCCGCGTATTGAGAGGGCGTCGGCGCGGCGAGAAACATATTCTGCGCCAGGCGATCCAACACCGGCATCAGTACAGCGGGCGCCACACACCAACCCAGACGCCAGCCAGTCATGCCGAAGAACTTGGAGAATGAGTTGATGACAATAATGTTCTCTGGCCGCTCTTCGTTGGCCAATACGCTCTCTGGCGGGCGGTCGTAGACCAGCCCCTGATAGATCTCATCAACCAGTAAATAGGCGTTACGCTGCGCCAAAAACTCGGCCATCTTCAGCAGCTCTGACTGCTCGATAATGGTGCCGGTTGGATTGGCGGGCGAGGCCACCATCACCACTTTGATTCCCTCCTGCCAGTGCTGTTCAAGCAGCGCGGCATTCAGCTGGTAGTTTGATTCGGCGGTGGTGGGCACACTCACTAACTCACCGTTGAGCAGTTGTACAAACTGACGGTTGCACGGGTAGGTGGGATCGGCCATCAGCACTTTATCGCCGGGATTGATAATGGCAGTCAAGACCAGCTGCAGCGCGCCGGATGAACCGGGAGTCAGTAGAATATTGTCGGCGGCGACTTCAGCCTGATAAAAATTTCGGTAAAACTGGCTGAGTTTGCTGCGCAGAGCGGGCAGGCCGAGTGTAGGAGTATAGTGGGTTAATCCCTGCTGCACGGCGTCAAAGGCGGCCTGATGAATGCACTCCAGCGAGGGAAAGTCCGGTTCGCCAATTTCCATATGAATAATCGGGCGGCCTTGCGCCTGCAATGTTTTGGCTTCGCCGAGTATTTTCATTACCCGAAAGGGCTGGATTTGGGAGGCGACTTTTGAAATAGGGGCGTCAAAGTTAGCGTGGGCCATAGGCAGCGCTCGTTTTAGTGCATTGAAAGAGCCACTATTATAGAGTTTCTTTGACAATTAAGCAGGCCTGCTTGAGGAAGATCTGCAGGACTTCCTTAACAAATGGTAAAATATCAGGTTGATATTACAAAGATAAATGCATTAGGAGTAAGTATGCCGTCATTTGATATTGTTTCAGAACTGGATAAGCACGAACTGCAAAACGCGTTGGATCAGGCCAATAAAGAGGTCACCACTCGTTATGACTTTAAAGGCACGGATTCAATTTTTGAATTGAAAGGCACTACCGTGACCATGAAAACTCAGTCGGACTTTCAGTTGGATCAGATGTTCGATATCCTGGTGCAGAAAGCCAACCGTCGCGGCATTGATGTTAAGTGTATGGAACGTAAGGATGCGGACATTCAGCTGAAGACGGCGAAGCAGGATATTGAGATGAGAGAGGGGCTGGATGCTCCAATGGCAAAAAAGATCATCAAAGCGATTAAAGACTCAAAGCTGAAAGTGCAGTCAGCCAATCAGGGTGACAGCATTCGTGTCACCGGTAAAAAACGTGATGATCTGCAGCAGGTCATGCAGTTATTGAAAGGGATGGAAGAGATTGAACTTCCGCTACAGTTTAATAACTTTAGAGATTAATCTGCGCGCAACCAGGTCGGCCCTTTGATAGCAGCAGGCCTGAGCGTTTTTCATTTTCAGTCAATTTATAAAAGAACAGAGCCTAATGAGATTGCAAGACAGCATGAACCTAAATAAAGAACAAGCCCAAAATATCGCTTCGGTATTAGCCGAAGCTCTGCCTTATATCCAGCGTTTTGCCGGAAAAACCATTGTTGTTAAATACGGCGGTAACGCTATGACGGATGAGAAACTGAAAGAGGGCTTTGCACGTGATATCGTCTTAATGAAACTGGTTGGCATGAACCCGATTGTGGTGCATGGCGGTGGTCCGCAGATCGGTAATCTGTTGGAGCGTGTCGGTAAAGAGTCTGAATTTGTGCAGGGCATGCGCGTCACCGATACCGAAACCATGGACATTGTGGAGATGGTATTAGGCGGCCAGGTGAATAAGGAGATCGTTAACCTGATTCATCGTCACGGTGGAAACTCAGTCGGCTTGACCGGTAAAGACGGTAATTTAATCTGCGCTAAAAAGTTAGAGATGAGACTGGATGCACCTGAGCTGAAAGCGCCGGAGATTATTGATTTAGGTCATGTCGGTGAGGTCGGTAAAATCAACCGTAAAGTATTGGATATGTTGATTGAGGGCGACTTTATTCCGGTGATTGCGCCGGTGGGTGTCGGTGAAGACGGCGCTTCCTACAATATCAATGCCGATCTGGTTGCCGGTAAGGTAGCCGAAGCCGTCGATGCTGAGAAGTTGATTCTACTGACCAATATCCCGGGGCTATTAGATAAGCAAGGGCAGCTATTAACAGGTTTGACGACAGAAAAGGTTGATGAGCTGATTGAAGATGGTACGATTTATGGAGGCATGCTTCCTAAGATTCAATGCGCACTGGATGCGGTACAAAACGGAGTGCAGTCGTCACACATTATTGATGGTCGAGTAGAGCATGCCGTGATGTTGGAAGTGTTTACAGATGAAGGTGTGGGAACTTTGATTACCGCTTAAAATCAGCCACTCTGACCACCTCTAATAAGACTTAAGCAAAAGGAGAACCTGATGGATATAGAGTTATTATTGAACGACTATGCCGTTCCATGGGGCATTAAAATCGCTATGGCCCTGGTGATTTTTGTTGTCGGTCGCTGGGTGGTTAAACTGGTGGTCAACCTAGTTAAGAAACTGCTTGCTCGCAGTAAGACCATGGATGAGATGCTGATTAATTTTGTAGCATCGATTGTTAATGCGATTTTACTGCTGTTTGTCATTATTGCGGCGTTGGATCAGTTAGGTGTCGATACCACCTCACTGGTGGCGTTGATTGGTGCGGCCGGTTTAGCGATTGGTCTTGCTCTGCAGGGCTCCATGCAGAACTTTGCGGCAGGGGTGATGATTCTGGTGTTCAAGCCTTTTAAGGGCGGAGATTTCATTGAAGCGGGCGGTGTAACCGGTGTGGTTGAGATGGTGAATATCTTCAGCACCACCATGCGTACCGGCGATAACAAAGAGATCATCGTGCCTAATGGTGGCATCTACTCGGGTCCAATCACCAACTATTCGGCGCGTGATACCCGTCGGGTCGATATGGTGTTTGGTATCGGCTATGACGACGATATCCGCCAGGCGAAACAGATCCTGGAGCGTTTGGTGAGTGAAGATGAGCGCATCCTCAAAGACCCGGAACCGGTGGTGGCGTTATCTGAGTTGGCGGATAGCAGTGTTAACTTTATAGTGCGACCTTGGGTCAACTCAGGGGACTACTGGACTGTGATGTGGGATATGAATGAGAAAGTGAAAACCGCCTTTGATGAAGCCGG
>CAZNML010000143.1:0-4744 GCA_964574275.1 uncultured Thiosulfatimonas sp.
TCAGAGCAAACGCCTGCTGATACTGAGCGTTCTCCTCCGCAGTCGCCGGGTGGGTGCTGACGACCTTTGACTGCGGCTGCTCTGCTGCTTGCTCAACTGAAGCCGTCGGCTTATCCGCTTGGGCTTGAGCCTGATCAATCGGTGGCAGCACTGGCGCCACCGGTCTAACCGGGTTCACCGGAACGGGTGCGGCCACACGCTGTTGCTCCAGTTCACTGATACGCTGATCGATCTCAGCATAACGCTTATTCGCCTGCTGTAGCGCCTGTTTATGTTTGCGCATTAAACGATCCATCTCATCCTGCAGTGTTTGAATCTCACGCTGCTGCTCGGCCACACGCTGACTCAGCTGCAATAACACCGGATTGTCCGCCATACGCTCCAGACGCTGCAGACGCTCTTCGGTGGACGCCGCAAGGACCGTTTGCGCTGTTAACGGCACAATCAGCGCCGCTAACACCATTTTTTTTAACTGTTTGTTAATCATGTTTAATGCCTAAACTCTTACAAATCTAACCGAATTACTGAATCTGGATCTCAACACGACGGTTTTTCTCCCAGGCCTGCTCAGTATGCGCAAACTCTGCCGGCTGCTCTTCACCAAAACTGATGCTTTCAATACGTGACTGGTTAACACCAAACAGCATCATCACCTGTTCAACCGATTTGGCACGGCGCTCACCCAGAGCCAGGTTGTATTCCGGTGTACCACGCTCATCGGTATGCCCTTTCAACACCACACTCTTGTCTGGATTAGACATTAAAATCTGCGCATAGTGTTTAACGATCTCGGTATTCTGTTCACTTAGGTTCGAATCATCAAAACCGAAGTAGACCACTGGTTGGTAAGCGATCATAGCGCCATTGCTACCGACCGCATCCGAACCTAAAATATTGCCCGAGCCCGCTTTGCCGCCCATCTCTACACCGATGATCTCAACACCTAAGTCCAGATCTTCACCCTTCTGCACCGCTTGAGCGTCACTACCGCCCGAACCTGCAATCGGTTCCAGGTCAGTACTGCCCGAATCCCTGTCAGAGGTAGAACTACAGGCCGTTAAACTGGCAATTAACGCAACGGCAAATAACGATTTTAAATGCAACATTGTGGCTATCCTTTTTGTAAACGCGCTTAATTCAAAAAATTGGTTTTTTACTTAAAAATGGCTTCAAGTAGCCAGGTACTCAGTTATCGCTGAAGATAAGGGCCCCAAGCCGGCTCTCTCACCTGACCATCCTTGACACTTAAGGTTTGCGAAGTGGTGCCATCTAAAGAGACCACCGCCAGCTTGCCTCTGCCGCCCTGGTTCATAGCGTATAAAATCATCTCACCGTTCGGTGAGAAGGTCGGAGACTCATCCAGAAATGAGCTGGTTAATACATTGAACTCACCGGTCATCAGATCCTGCAAGCCGATATGAAAACCGCCCTGTCCATGAACCATCGCCAGATAACGTCCATCAGGTGAAACTTCCGGATTGGCATTATAGCGCCCCTCAAACGTAATACGTTGAATCTCACCCGTATCTAAAAACACCTGAAATACCTGAGGTTTACCGCGGCGATCGGAGTTAAAGAACAGTGATCGTCCATCCGCCGCCCAAGCCGCTTCGGTTTCAATCGACCAGTTGCGTGTCAGACGTTTCAGTTTACGGCTGTTCAGATCCATAATGTAGATATCCGCACTGCCGCCTTTAGACAGGGTCATCGCCATTTTACTGCCGTCCGGAGAAAAGGCCGGCGCTCCATTAATGCCTTTGAACTGCGCGATCGTTTCACGATATTTACCGTCTAAGCTTTGCACAATAATATGCGAACGGCCTTTCTCAAACGAGACATACGCCAGTTTCTTGCTGTCTGGCGACCAGGCAGGCGACATAATCGGGTGCGGAGAGCGCAGAATCGGCTGCGGGTTGAAGCCATCTGCATCAGCGACTTCTAAAGTATAGAAACGCTTATTAGCTCGGGTTTTCATGGTGACGTAGGCGATCTGGGTATTGAACGCACCCTTGACGCCGGTTAACTCTTCATAGATCAGGTCACTCATAATATGAGCGATCTGGCGCAGCTGATGTTTTGGAATGTTATTCCAGCGTTTGCCGATCACCTGCGATTTACGCAGTACATCCATAAAACGCATCTCGATCTGATAACGGTCATTGCCCTGATCGCTGATCTGACCAATCAAAAGGTTATCAACATCCAGACGACGCCACTGTGCAAAACTCAAGGCTTCAACGCTACTTGGCAAGGCCGGCATATCGGAAACCGCCACCGGTTTAAACTTACCACTGCGGCGCAGATCCTGGCTAATCACCGAGGAAAGATCAACCGGCGCTTGTGCAGTCGTGCCACTCCAGGCCAGAGGTACAATGGCAATCGGCAAGGCGTTTTCATAACTTTCGTTGATTTCAATGGTTAACTGCGCCTTGGCATTCATTGAAAACAGTGCAAAACTGATAATAAGCAGGCCTGTCCATTTTGAAATCACATTACTCATTCGCTCTCTCTTCAACACTTTTATAAACTCTCTACTGACCGCTATCGCACGATCGACTGGGTTAATTTATTTTCTATTAAGGTTTGAATACAAACTTGATATTACGCTCAAACAGTTCAGCCACCGGCGGTTTAGGCAGGGGTTCTGAACGGTATACCGCCTTCTCAGCCGCTTTTTTGAACTGCGCGCTGGCAAACTGGTTACAGTTGACTACCTTCACACTGGTAACACTGCCCTGAGGCGACTGGGTAATATCCAGTTCACACTGCGCCTGCTCGGAAATTCGTGCCGGTGTGCGCCAGTTGTCTTTAACTTTAGCAGCAATTGAGGAGATATAGGTTTCACGTAACGACAAAAGCTGTTTCTGCTTCTGCTGCTGACGTTTTTTGGCATCGGCTGCAGCCTGCATCTTCTGCTGTGCGGCACGCTCTTCAGCACGCTCCTTCTCCAGCATGGCTTGCAAAGCATCTTCCTCCAGCTTCTGCTTTTCAATTGCCTTATTGGCGATCTCTTGCTCCAGTGCTTTTTTCTTAGCCTCTTCCGCTTTACGCTGCTTTTCGGCCTTGGCAATCTGAGCTTTGGCTTCAGCGCGTTTCTTCTCAGCTAAAGCCGCCTCTTTTTTAGCCTTGTCCGCTTTGGCTTTTTCAGCTTGCGCGCGTTTCTTCTCCGCTAACAGACGCTGCTTCTCTTTCTCAGCCTGACGCTTAGCCTCTGCTGCTTTGCGTTTTTCAGCATCGGCTTTGCGTTTTTCTGCCTGCGCCTGTTTTTTCGCCTGTTCCGCTTTCTTGCGCTCTTCTACCTGTTTCTTTTTTAAATCTTCCAGGCGTTTTTTCTCTTTGGCGGTCTGCTCTTCAAGACGTTTCTGTGCCAGACGCTTATCCTGCTCCTCCGCAGTCAGGCGAGCGATCTGCTGCTGCACCAGTTCCGAATCAACCGCAAAGGTTTTCAACTGCTCAACCTGCTTCACCGCTTGTGTGGTTTTAGGCCCGTCATCCTGGCTGGCCATTTTGATGGTCATCGGGGTTGAGTGCCACTGATAGACCACACCGGCAGCCACCACAATATGCAGAGTCAACGCCAAGGCCACCGAGATCGGATGCTTTTTAATGAACTGCAGCATTATGACTCTCCCACTTCCGGTTCGGTCATCAATGAGACATTATCCACCCCATTCACCTTTAAAACCGTAAACAGGTGTACCACCTTACCGTAAGGCGCGGCACGATCCCCCTGAATATAGATCGGCTGCTTGGCATTCATCTGCGCACGCGCCACCGTCTCTGCTACCAGGCCATTTAACTCTTTACTGCTCAACACCACAAACGGATCTTCTGAGGTTTTATAAGAGCCGTCCGCCGTAACCGTAATCACAAACGGAACCGGCTCGGTACCGCTGGATGGCGACGCGGCCTTATCAACTACCTCAGGAGTCTGTGGCAGATCAACCGTTACCGCCTGCTGCACAATCGGTGCGGTCACCATAAAGATAATCAACAAAACCAGGGTGACATCGATATAGGGTACGACATTAATTTCCGCCATCAAACGGCGTTTTTGACGACTGCTGCGAAAACCACTGTTCATCTGTTAAATTCCACCTATCTTGATCGGTTACGTTAATCGTTTTTAGCAGACGCTGAGTGCTCTAAACTGTGAGCCTGTCGCTGCATAATGGTTAAAAAACCAGAAGCAAAGTTCTCATATTCACCCAATAGACGATCAACTTTGTTCGACAGACGGTTATAAGCGATAACCGCAGGAATAGCGGCAAACAGTCCGATGGCGGTGGCAATCAACGCCTCCGAAATACCTGGAGCCACGGCAGCCAGAGTGGCATGCTGAACATTGCCCAGTGACTGGAAGGCGTGCATTACCCCCCAAACTGTACCAAACAGTCCAATATAAGGCGCGGATGAACCGACGGTCGCCAGCAGTGACAGACGATTTTCCAGCTTATCCGCCTCTTGCGCGAACGCCACTTTCATGGCGCGCTCCGTGCCAGTGACTAAATCGGCAGTATGCACTACCCCCTGTTTCTTTAAACGCACAAATTCACGGAAGCCCGATTCAAAAATTTTAGCCATGCCACGCTCGCTTTCGCCCTCTTTAACCACTTGATTAAACAAAGTGGTCAACTCCTGCGTATTCCAAAACGTATGATCAAACTGTTTGGCGACCAGTGCTGCCTTGCGAACTTGATGCGACTTGGCAATCGCCACGGCCCAGGCCGCAATAGACATCAAT
>CAZNML010000144.1:0-4709 GCA_964574275.1 uncultured Thiosulfatimonas sp.
CGGGTTGTTGATATCCAGTTGAGCCAGCTGCGGTGTCACCCTGTCTGGCTGTGGTGACCACGCCACCAGTTTACCGGTTACATAGGTAAAACGGCTGCCGGGCGCAATCAAGCCCTCCTGCTCCAACAATTGTGGACGCTTGGCATCGGCAGCAAAAAACAGATCATAGGGCGCGCCTTTTTTAATCTGGGCATAGAGCATGCCGGTCGCCCCATTGGAGATATCCACGCGAATGCCGCTCTGTTGAGTAAAATCCTGTGACAGAGACTTCAAAGCGGCTAAAAAGTTCGACGCCACCGCAATCCGGATCGAATCCTGCGCCCAGCTGGCCGAACTGATCAATAAAGTTGTTATCAGCAAGAAACTGATGCTGAACTGTTTCATATTTATCCTTTAAAAATAACCCACCGCCACCGAGCTCAATCGGCTACCGCCAACAACACATGGCTGGCTTTAATCAGCGCACAAGCCCGCGCCCCAAGCGCCAGCTGCAACTCATTAACACTCTGATTGCTAACAATGGCCGACACCTGCTGACCACAGCCAATATCGAGCGTGATATCACTGTTGATGGCGCCGGCATCAATGGCGACCACCTCACCGCAGAAGGTATTACGTGCACTGGTCTTAAACTGCCCCTGAGAGTCCTCGGTCAGCAGCACCCAACTGGCTTTAACCAAGGCATACGCCTCAACACCCGGTTGCAGCCCGAGACGCTCCAAACTGTTGGGCGTAACCTGCGCCACCACCGTCATCTGCTGGCCAATGGACAACGTCACTTCACAATTGACCGGCCCGCTGACAATCTCGGTCACCGTTCCATAAAACAGGTTTCTGGCACTGGTTCTCATCGATACCTTTCTCATCACCTCTAATTGGCTTAAAACACCCGGCGACCGCTGTTCCAACTCACTCATCCAGTGTTGCATCTGCTCGCTAAACAGTTGATAGGCTGCCAGCAGCGACTCACCGGACGGCGTTAACTGCATACCGCCCCCGCCGGAACCGCCTTTATGAGCAAGCACCAGCTCCTGTTGCGCTGCGGCATTCATCGCCTCCACCGCCTGCCAGGCGCCCTTATAACTCATGCCGCAGGCTTTGGCTGCCGCCGACAGGGAGCCCAAAGTCGCGATCTTCTGCAACAGCTGCAAACGGCGCTGCCCAGACTTGGACTGCTTAGAGCCCATTAAAAAAGCGTGCACTAACTGCTCTGGATTGGAATCCGACAATGCCTTATTACCTTAACTACATAACGCAAGCTATTCTAATTGCGTTATCACTAAAGTCAAACAGATTCACACTGTCTCAATGAATCAACAATTGAGTCTCACAGCAGAAACTGTTAATTTGATAGGGCGTTTCAATTTGATAAAAACGGTTTGCCTATGAAAACAACTTCACGCTACGCACTCTTGTTCACTATGTTAGGCGCTTTTGCTTTATCAGGATGTGAACAGGCCCCAGATGAAAACATCAGTCAGTGGCCACTGATCCAAAACTGTGACCTGCACCAACAGGCTTGTGAATCCAAGATGGGCGATGCCAAAGCCATTCTA
Organism: uncultured Thiosulfatimonas sp.; assembly: GCA_964574275.1. Taxonomy (GTDB): domain Bacteria; phylum Pseudomonadota; class Gammaproteobacteria; order Thiomicrospirales; family Thiomicrospiraceae; genus Thiomicrorhabdus. The sequence continues at coordinate 1,557 of CAZNML010000144.1, forward strand.
AAAATCAGCCCGCACCCGATTCCGATTGCCAAACCGCTGGGCATTGAAGTTGAACTGCAGAATTTACAGGTAGAGAAGTTGGAACTCGATATTTCGGGGATCAATATGTATATGGGCTATAACCGGGTTAATTTAATATCGACCAAACCCGGCCACTATGTCGGCACCTCAATGTTAGCCTTTTGCACCACTCAAAAAATGGAGTGGCAGATCACACTGATCGCCCATCTGGCGGATGGATCACAAATTCAGATCCCTTATCAACTGGTGACCGTCAATCGCTAGCTTAACTGGAGGCCTGCTTTTTCTTTAAGGCCTCACCGACAGCAGGGTGCACAAATTCAGAAACATCCCCTCCCAGAGCGGATATTTCACGCACCAGGGAGGAGGAGATAAACGCATACTGTTCCGCCGGTGTCATAAACATGGTCTCCACCTCCGGCGCCAATTTACGATTCATCGATGCCAGCTGGAACTCATACTCAAAGTCGGAAACTGCACGCAGACCGCGTAACAGAACATGGCCATTAATCTGCTGCACAAAATCCACCAGCAAACCGCTGAAACCAACCACTTCGACATTCGGCAGTTCAGCCGTGACTTTTTTAGCCAGAGCAACGCGCTCCTCCAGAGTAAACAGAGACTGTTTATTGCGGTTATCTGCGACCGCAATCACTAAACGATCATAAAAGCGGGCAGCACGTTCAATCAGATCATAATGGCCACTGGTAATCGGATCAAAAGTACCAGGGTAAACAGCGGTAATGGACATGACTCTCTCTTTTGCAATCTAGTTTCAATAATGCGCCCTATTCTACTGAAGATCAGCGAGGCACTGCAGTAATTTATGATTAATCGGCCAGTTTAAATAATCCGAATTTGACCTGACTGGTGCTTTCTTCGCGATAACAGACCCAGCCTGCTGGCAGCTCCGGCCAATCCAACTGTTTCTCCTGCTCCAGATATAACCAGGCCTGATCGTTTTTTAAATAACCATTTTTAAAAAGCAGATCAATGGCGGGTTGCATCAGCCCCTGGTTAAAAGGTGGATCTAAAAAAATGACATCATAAGTTTTGCTAGCAGGCTGGCCCAACCACTGCAGACTGTCACCGTTAATCACCTCAGCCTGTTCGCAATCAAGTGTCTGCAAGTTCTGTTTCAGCAACTTGGCATTCGCTGCATTCAGCTCCAGCATAGTGACCTGACTGGCGCCACGCGACAACGCCTCCATCGACAACGCACCGGATCCGGCAAACAGATCCAGACAAACCGCACCCGGCACTTCAAACTGCAACCAGTTGAACAGGGTCTCTCTAACCCGATCCGAGGTCGGACGCAGTCCATCGGCACTCAATACCGGCAGTTTACGCCCGCGCCAATCACCGCCAATAATGCGGACTTCGCCCATCTCTGCTCGAGCAGCTTTGCCCGCTCTTGCAGCACGCCCAGCCCTGCCCGCTGATTTAACTGATCTTCTCGCCATCGTTATCTGTCCACCAATCTCTAAATCTTATTATGATGCCGTTGCCGACAGCGCTTTAACGGTTTGATTGCGGCCCGCATTTTTAGCTTGATACAACGCATCATCCACCCGTTTCATCAAAGCGTCCTGCGTCTCTTGCTGCTGTAACTCCGCCACCCCCAAGCTGATAGTGAGCTGACCAACCGTATTGAAAGCGTGTTCTGCTATCAATACACGTAAACGTTCGGCAACCTGATAGCTTTCATCAGCATTATGTCCGGAGAGAATAATAATGTACTCCTCCCCTCCAATTCGATACAGTTTATCCGAGTCCCTTAAGGTCTCTTTCACCAGCCGGGTCACGCCCTGCAACACCTCATCACCCACTTGATGCCCGTGCGTATCGTTCACCCTCTTAAAGTGATCAATATCAAACAGAATCACCGAAACCAGGGTTCCATAACGTTTAAAGTGTTTCTGTTCCACCTCCATCATCTGATGGAAGGCGCGTCGATTACCGGCACCGGTTAACTCATCCACCAGAGAGAGTCGATTGAGCTGCTTATTTAACGTGATCAGATTGGTGATGTCTGTCAATACCACCACAGAGAGGGTACTGCTCGATCCCAGCTTCTGCACTTTAAAACGAAAAACGGTCTCCACCCCATTAACATCCATTAAGGCGTGATGTTCATCATCAGGATGATTCAACAGATAGTCGAGCCACTTCTCATCGCCCATCTGTTTCTGAAGATAGCCCTCTTTTTCAATAAAAAAGTCACAAACACAGCGTTTTTTCTGGGTTTTCAACTCTGGAAAATACTTAAACAGCTGAGCATTGCCATCCAACATTCTAATGCCATTGGTCACCAATACCGCCTCCTCTTCCGAGTTTAGCACGGCCTGATAGTAGTGCTTCTGCGAACGTAACAACCAGATAGCTAACCCCATTAACAGCACCAGTGTCAGCACCGCATCAAACACAATCAGGCGATTCTTCTGCTGTTCTACGGCCGTGGTTTTACCAGAGTCACTGACTATACTGCTCACATCCTGAAAAGCGAGATAGTAACCGTGCACCTTATCATTTGGCGCGATTAACGGCAGTTTTAAAACCAGCTTCTGCTGCCAGACAAAATAATCCTCTGAACTGGCCAGCCAACTTGATATTGTCTGCTGATCCAACTGTTTAAACAGCTGAGGATTGGGATCTAGGTTGGCAACATAATGCGCACCAATTCGATAGGCACTGAACGGCGAGGAAATCGCTTTTGAACGGGCCTGAGTAGCCAATACGACAGAGTCAACGCCCTGCTCCTCAAAGTGTTTCTGAATGGAGTTGAAGTGACTGATCAGATCGATAAAACCGAGTAAGTTGCCATTGTAGACAATCGGAGCGGTCACCTTCAACGCCAGATCAAACTTGCCAACCGAAATACTCTGAATAGGTTCAAGGCTGGAATCAAACATCGAAAGTTCTGTGCGAATGGCGGCTACATTCTCTCGAGAGCTGGTCCAGTTACGATAGATAGACTCGCCCTGCCTGGTTAAAATCTGTACCCAAAGGTTTTTATAATCCGAATAGAGCGTGATACGTTTAACCAGTTCATCAAAATTAGTGAATTTATTCGATAAATTATTGGCAAATTTCTCATTCGCCAGAATCTGCCCCATAGTCAAAGCAATCGCC
>CAZNML010000145.1:0-4693 GCA_964574275.1 uncultured Thiosulfatimonas sp.
CCCATGTGAGAGTAGGTCATTGCCAAGCTTATATTCCGAAAACCCGGTATCATTACGATGCCGGGTTTTTTTTTGCCTGAAATTTAAGGTTTAACGTTACATTATGATCGATGTAAATAGTTTGCAGTCTACATTAGAAGATAACTTTGCTGAATTAGAACTGTTTATTCTGCAGGAAGTGGAATCAACCAGCTCTTTTTTAAAGCAGCAGGCTAAGCATGTCTTAAAACCTTCGTTTTGTATTGCAGCTAAACAGACGGCTGGCTATGGTCAAAGACAGCGTAGTTGGTGTTCTAATCAGAACTCGATCACTTTCAGTCTATTACTTCACTTTAATGTACCGCTACACCAACTTGATGGTTTGCCACAATTAACCATACTAAAAATCATTGAGGGGTTGGTTAATTACTCTTCAGCTGAATTTAAAGTCAAATGGCCAAATGATCTTTATGTTAATAACGCGAAAGCGGGAGGCATATTGATAGAATCTGTTGCCAACTCAGCCACAGACTGTTGGTTAGTCATTGGTGTTGGACTCAATAGTGATGAATCACTAAGTGTGGTAGATAGCTACAGCAGTGAAACGACTACGGTCGGTTCTCTTCAGGTCAGCAGTGCGGATACCACAGATGCTATTGTCAGTATGTTGCGCCAACTATTACCGCTAGCATCCCATTTTAAGCAGGATTTATTTAAACAATATTCCAATAATTATCGTTTAGTCGATTTTTTTAAAGTTGGTCAGTCTGTGTTTGTGTATGATAGCGCCATTAAACAAGTTGGCTGCTACCAAGGCCTCACATATAACGGAGAATTATTGGTTGAAATTGAAGATAAACTACACACTTTTAGAAGTGGTGACGTCTCAATAAGGCCAATGGGTAATACGGATGATTGATCTATTTATAGACTTAGGCAATTCAAGAATAAAATTGGCGATTGTTGACAATGACAACTATGAATTTTTAGGTGCTTTCCCTCTAGCTCAGCTTTCTGCTACAGATAATGGCAATGATTTTTTTGCAGAGCTTGATATTGATCCACAACACATCTATGTGTCATCAGTGGCGGATGCTGCTATTGAACTGACACTACGTCAGTTAATTGCGGATCAGTGGCAGCTGTTACCTATCTTTATGTCGACTCAGTCTGAGTGCTGTCAGATTCAAAATGGCTATGAGCAGGCGCATCAGTTAGGGGTCGACAGATGGATGGCTATTATGGGTGCTCGAAGCCTGACATCAGGGTCTTTTATCGTTATTGATGCTGGTACTGCCATCACCGTAGATACAGTTTATGATGATCAGCATTTGGGCGGTCTGATTGTTCCTGGTATTGCCACTATGCGTGAATCACTTACTGCAGGCACAGCCAATCTTAACGCACAATGTGATCAACTGATGAGTGATGAAGGCGATTCCAACTTAGACTCTTTGGCAGTCGATACCCAGTCTGCTATTTGCGGTGGCACACTGTATATGGCTGCCGCCTTTGCCTCGACTATTGTCGAGGACATCCAGTCAAAGTATGTTACGCACCTGGAAGTCTATATTACTGGTGGGGATGGTCCCGTTTTAGGGGGGTTAATCGGCTCAAAGTGTGAGTATATTGAGGACCTGGTATTGCTGGGAATGATAAATATAAAAGAAAATTTAAAAAAGTGTTGACACCTTTCTAGAACTGCTTATAATACGCCCCAAGTTCAGCCGACATAGCACAATTGGTAGTGCAACTGATTTGTAATCAGTAGGTTTCAAGTTCAAGTCTTGATGTCGGCACCATATTCTAAAAGCCCGTAAATCCCTTGGATTACGGGCTTTTTTATTATCTAGTTTATAAGCTCTGCTCGAGGCAGACCATCTTTTGTTAATTTGCTTTATCAAAAGCACGTTATAATCAAAAAATACGTACTTATTCCATATTTAAGCTTATGAAAACTTACAACGTTTCTTACTCATCTCCTGAGCAGCTAGCCAGCTTTTTGAACAAGCATCAAATTCAGGATAATAGTCAGTTATTAATTCAGGTGTTTACTGCACAGACTGACATAGAGTGGATTCAGCAGTTGCAATCTGTATTTCAGCAACTCTTTTCTGAGGCGACTCTAATTGGAGCCAGTTCCGACGGTAATATCATTGATGCTGAAGTACCTGAGCTCGGTCAGACTACGGTCTCTTTCACACAGTTTGTTACAACGAGTTTAGTGGTCGCTTTTGTTGATAAGCATGACTCCTCTTTCGATGCCGGTGTTAGCATAGGGCTGGATCTAAAGGCAGACAACCTTAAGGCGGTGATTAGCTTTACTGATGGCACAAATATGAATGGTGAAGCCTATCTAAACGGTTTGTCCAGTATATGTCCGTCTACAGTTATATCTGGTGGCATGGCCGGGGATAATGGTCAGTTAAAGCAAACCGTCGTTTTTACCTTAGATAGAATCAGCAGTGATGGTGCTGTCGCCATCGGCTTAATTAACCCCAAGTTGATCGCGGAGACTCGTTATAACTTTGACTGGCGCGCAGTTGGTCAACCCATGATGGTCACCCGTGCCAAAGAGAATGTGGTTTATGAAATTGACCATCAACCAGCCGTGAAAGTTTACGAAAAGTATTTAGGTCGAGAAGTAGCGGCTAATTTGCCGATGACCGGGATTGAGTTTCCGTTAGTCAAGCTTGATAAAGGTACTTTAATTGGGCGTGCAGTGTTATCCAAGCTGGACAAAGGGGCGTTACGTTTTGCCGGTAATCTTAATCAAGGTGACGTAGTCCAGTTTGCGATTGCCAGTAAAGATGAATTTATTCGTGACACCTACCTAACTATTAAGACGCTTGACCATATGCCTGTAGAATCAATTTTTGTCTACTCCTGTATGGCACGAAGACGATTTTTAGGGAAGTCAGCAGGTTGTGAGTTAGAGCCCTATAAAAACATCATGACCGTTACCGGGTTTTATACCTATGGAGAGTTCTATTACTCGCAAGAGTCCTGTTCGTCTTACCTGCTGAATGAGACGCTGACGCTACTGGCGCTATCAGAATCAGACGAGAGCACTTTTACGCTGGATAAACTGTCCTCTAGCCGAGGCTGTCGCTCCAGTGGTAGTGGCATCTCAAACACCTTAACAGCGGTTTCTAATTTGGCGGTGGCTGTCTCTAATGACTTGGCGACTCTTAATGGAATGCTGGAGCATGAGGTCGATGCTAAAACCAAAGAGCTAATCAGCAAAAGTCTGATCGACGAACTGACACAGCTACCAAACCGGCAGACCTTATTGAATGATCTGCGTCATTCTGATAACTCCATTCTGATTGTCATCAATGTGAATGATTTTTCCCGGATTAATGGCTTTTATGGTCTCACTGAAGGGGATAAGTTTTTGTTGCAGATTTCGATCAAATTGCAACAGGTTCTGAAAGATTTGGCCCATCTGTTTCCGAACGCCAAGTTATATAAACTGCCCGCGGATAAGTTTGCCATTATTACCAGTTTTAATAAATTAAAGATGTTGCCAGAGAATCTCAAGGCCCTTGATCATAAAGTGTTTGGCAACTCTTTTAAAATTTTGGGCTTTGACATAGTAGTCGGCGCAACCTGGGTTTTCAGTCAGACAGACAGTTCCGACAAATCCCTGCTGCAGGCCGAGTTGATGGTGAAAGAGGCACGTAGACAACAATCAAACTTTGTCTTTACTGATATCAATCAGTTCAAAGAGTCCAAAGAGAAGATTGAAATGGCGCATATCGTTAGAGACTCAATTTTAGCAGGTCGAGTCTACCCGGTTTACCAGCCTATTTATAGTAACCAGACCGGTAAGATAGCCAAATATGAATGTTTAGCTCGTATGACGGATGATAAAGGTCAAATGCTGTCGCCCTATCAATTTATAGAGATCTCGAAGATGGTGCAGATGTATCCCGAGTTGACCCATTCGATGATTGATAAATCGTTTCAGGCCTTTCAAGGAACTGACCTAAAATTCTCCATCAATCTAGGACTTGATGATATTCAAAATGATAATACTCAGCAGTTCCTGTTCAGTGCGATTGAAAAGTATCAGGTCGCGGATCAACTGACAATAGAGATTCTGGAGAATCAGGCGCTCACGGAAGGCAGTCGACTGTTTGAATTTATCGACAGCATTAAAAAACTCGGTGTCTCCATAGCCATCGATGATTTTGGCAGCGGCCATGCTAACTATACCCATCTAGGTAAATTGAAAGCGGATATTGTTAAAATTGATGGCAGTTTGATTCAAAAGTTAGGTATAGACCCAGTGGCGACTTCGGTGGTGGATTCGATGCTGCTGTTTGCTGAACAACTCAATATTGAAGTGGTGGCTGAATTTGTCAGTGATGCTGATATCTATGAAATGGTGAAGTTGAAGAAGATCGACTACAGCCAAGGTTACTATCTAAGCGAGCCGCTTGTAGAGCTGCCTAAAAAGTAACTCCACTCTATCTGTTACCACACAGCTGCTATCAACGCTGTGTCTGCCTCATGCGGATCGAGTACTTCATTCCCTTAACTTTAAAAAACTTAAACAAGTTCCGCTATTTATCTCCGCCTAATTGATAAGTGTTAAGCCTAACTGGTATAATGGCGGACACATTTTAGATAAGAAAAATCGGGATCCTGATGGAACAACAATCTAGTTATACAAAAGAAGAACTTTTATCGAGTGGACGTGGTGAAC
>CAZNML010000146.1:0-4656 GCA_964574275.1 uncultured Thiosulfatimonas sp.
CAGGATCAGGACGGCACCTGGATTACCGAGGAGATGCTAGAGGCCTATCAGCAGCTGCACGACAAGGGGCACGCCCACTCGGTTGAGGTGTGGATGAATGAGACGCTGGTTGGCGGGCTTTACGGCGTTTCTATCGGCAAAATGTTCTTTGGTGAATCGATGTTCTCCGAGGTCAGCGACGCCTCTAAAATCGCGCTGGTGGCTTTGTCGATGCAGCTGAAAGCGTGGGGCTTTAAAATCATCGACACCCAGATCGAGACCGCCCACCTCAAAAGTCTGGGCGCGACCTTAATCTCACGCAAGGTGTTTGAAAGCCTGCTGCAGCAGCAGACACAACAGACCTTTGCGGCGCAGAAATGGCCGTTGGAGATCGACTGGTTTCAAGCCGCCATTGAACACAGCCACTATCAAAAAGCGCTGGATACGCCGCCGCGCTCAAGTTAACTCAATTTGCGCTAAAACCGAGACCCCAAAACCGATAAATTAAACAATTCTTCTGCCTAATCAAAAACTTTAGTGCTTAGAATTTACCAGGCCTGCTTATTTATCAGTAGAATAAACTAAAAGCGTTTAACTACGATGTTTTAACTACTTCTATTCGAGAGTGTGCCTATGTATCAGCATCCAGGCAACCGGCCTATTAATCTGAACCTGTTAAAGTTGCGTTTCCCGATCAATGCGTGGCTCTCTGCCGGACACCGCATATCCGGTGTGTTGCTGTTTCTATCGCTGCTGGGGTATCTAGGCCTGCTCAATCTGATGATTTTTAATGAGTATGTCACGCTCGACAGTATGACCGATCACTGGATTGTGAAGTTAGTGCACAGCGGCTTTTGGCTCAGTGTCAGTTATCACTGGCTTAGCGGTCTGCGTCATCTGCTGGCGGAGCACTTTACTCAACCCGAAAAATATCAACGCATTAACAGCCCGGCCTCCGCTCAAGCCCTGCTGCTGACATGGATTGTGGCTTCGCTGCTTATTCTGCAATGGGTGTGGTTGTCATGAATATAAATAGAATCAGTGGCAGAAAAGCCCATATCTGGCAACGTTTAAGCGCGCTCTATCTATTGATCTATCTGCCCTATCTGCTGTGGATTGTATTAAGCCTGCCGCAACACAACAGCCTGTACGCTTTAAGCACACAGATGCTGGCTCCCTACTATCTGCTGCCCTCGCTGATCGCCATCGCTTTGGTGCTGGTGCACAGTTGGGTCGGCCTGCGAGACATATTGATCGATTACACACCGAGAGTACGCAATCTTTTATGGTTATGGGCTCTACGCCTGCTTTTGATAGTGGTAAGCCTGAATATTATCTGGCTGCTGATTGAACTCTATACCCTTAGTGCATAATTCACGAGACTTTTATCTATGATCGACTTCACTGCAACCGCCTTACAACCCGAGCTGCCGATTGAGCAGTTTGATGCTTTAGTGATTGGTGCGGGTGGTGCCGGCATGCGCGCCTCTCTGGCGCTGGTGGAGCGCGGTCATAAAGTGGCGATGGTCTCTAAAGTGTTTCCAACCCGTTCGCATACGGTCGCTGCTCAAGGTGGCATCAATGCCGCGCTGGGCAATGTCGAGCAGGACAACTGGCAGTGGCACATGTATGACACCATCAAAGGCAGCGACTATCTGGGCGACCAGGATGCGATTGAGTTCATGTGTTCCGAAGCGGCGGAGATTGTGCGCGAACTGGAGCATTACGGTGTGCCTTTCTCAAGGTTGGACAACGGCAAGATCTATCAGCGCGCCTTTGGCGGCCAGAGCCAGAACTATGGTGAAAAGCAGGCCTATCGCACCTGTGCTGCGGCCGATCGCACCGGACACGCCATTCTGCACTCGCTCTATCAACAGAACATTCAGGCCGGAACTCAGGTGTTTGAGGAGTTCTATGTATTGGACCTGCTTAGAAACGATGCCAATGAGATCAACGGTGCGCTGGTGATGGATATCAAGAGTGGTGAGTACCGGGTGCTGCAGAGCAAACACACTTTGCTGGCCACCGGTGGTGCCGGGCAGATCTTTCGCAATAACACCAATGCCAGTATCAATACCGGCGACGGTTTAGGCATGGTATTGCGTGCCGGTCTGCCGTTGCAGGACATGGAGTTCTGGCAGTTCCACCCGACCGGAGTGGCCGGTAAAGGCATGCTGATCTCCGAGGCGGCGCGCGGTGAAGGCGGTGTGTTGCGTAACGCCGATGGTGAGGCCTTTATGGTTAACTACGCCCCCAGCGTTAAAGATCTGGCCTCGCGTGATGTGGTTGCCAGAGCGATTGCCATTGAAGTTAAAGAGGGGCGCGGCTGCGGCCCGGACAAAGACTATGTCTTGCTCGACCTCACCCACTTGGATGGCGATACCATCAAGCAGCGTCTGCCAGGGATTCGCGATATCAGCATGACCTTTTTAGGCATTGATCCGGTCGATGCACCGATGCCGATCTACCCGACCTGTCACTATATGATGGGTGGCATTCCCACCGACCTCACAGGCCAGGTTATCACCCAGGATAGCGACGGCAAGCCGAGCACAGTCAAAGGCCTGTTTGCCATTGGCGAGTGCGCCTGTGTCTCGGTGCACGGTGCCAACCGTTTAGGCGGTAACTCGCTGTTGGATATCGTTGTCTTCGGACGCAAGGCCGCTCTGAGCATCAGTGAACAGCTTAAGCAGCAGGATAGCACCACTGAGCCGCTGCCGCTCGACCTGCAGCCGGTGCTGCAACGCATTCAGCGCTGGCAGAAACAGTCATCACAAAGTGACAGCATTGCCGCCATTAAACAGGACCTGCAGCTCATTATGGAAAAAGGCTGCGGCGTATTCCGTGATCAAGCCAGTATGCAGCAGGCCATTGACGACTTGGCCGGGATTGACAAGCGTCTGCAGCAGGTCACCATCAGCGACCATAGCCATATATTTAATCAGCAGCGTCTGGCCGCTTATGAATTGGAAAACCTGGTAGCGATCGCCTGGGCAACCGCTTATTCCGCGCTGGCGCGCACCGAGAGCCGCGGTGCACACAGTCGCGTCGATTTTAGCGAGCGCGATGATCAGGCCTGGTTAAAACACAGTTTATATTTTGCAGAGCAACACCTGTTACAGTACAAACCCGTTAATCTACAACCCAAATATCATGAACCCTTTGTGCCCAAAGCACGGGTGTATTAAGCATGGTAGTTGGCGTTAAACAACCCGGAGCGCACTTTTAATATGGAATTTATAATCAGTCGCTACAACCCCGAGACCGACGCGGAACCTTACGATCAGCATTTTGAGCTGAATGAGTCGCAAATTGAACCCGGCATGATGTTACTGGGTGCCCTGCAAAAGTTGCGTGAGCAGGACCCAAGCTTGAGTTTCCGCTCCTCCTGTCAGGAGGGCGTGTGTGGCTCCGACGGTATGAATGTTAACGGCAGCAACTGTCTGAGCTGCATCACCCCGCTTGCCTCCTTAAAGGCACCGATTCAGATCAGACCAATGCCAGGCCTGCCGATTATTCGCGATCTGATTATCGATATGGATCTGTTTTATCAACGCTATCAGGATGCGCAACCGTTTCTGCAGGCGGAACCGTTTGACCCGCAGCATGAGCACCTGCAGACACCGCAAGAGCGGGCGAAACTGGATGGCAGTTATGAGTGTATTCTGTGTGGCTGCTGCTCCACCAGCTGCCCCTCTTTCTGGTGGAACTCTGACCAGTTTCTGGGCCCGGCCGCGCTATTGGCCGCGCAGCGTTTTGTGATTGACTCGCGTGATATCAAACACATCGACCGCCTGCAACAGCTGGACGATCCGCTGAAAACCTTCCGTTGCCGCCATATACAGAACTGCACCGCGGCCTGCCCAAAAGGTTTGAACCCAAGCCGTGCCATTCAGCAGCTGAAACAGAGGATTGTTGATAAAAATGAGTAATCCAGCTACTCAGTCCACTTCGCCAAATCCTGCGCCAAATCCAACGGCAAACCAGCAGGCCTGGTTAAATCGACTGGCTTTTCAGTGCAAGCGCGGCAATCTGGAGACCGAACTGCTACTGGCGGCCTATCTGCCACAGCTTGAACAGCAACCTATTGAGCAGCAACAGCTATTTGAACAACTGCTGCAGGAGTCGGATCAATCGCTGTTTTACTGGCTGCTGCCACAACAGCTAGCCGCCTCGCCAAAACCGGGCAATCAGCTCATTCCAGACAAATACCGCAGATTAATTGCTGAAATACGCGATAATTATTTGAATTCAAGTCGTTAGGTGGTATAATCCGCCCAAATTTTTTTAAAGGGTTTAAGCTAAGCTTATGGCAAAACAAGACGTAATTGAATTTGATGGTGTAGTAATCGATACTCTACCGAATACTATGTTTAAAGTAGAACTGGAAAATGGTCACCAAATCCTGGCGCACATTTCTGGTCGTATGCGTAAAAACTACATCCGAATTCTTGCTGGCGATGCTGTTAAGGTTGAACTGACACCTTACGACTTAACTAAAGGTCGTATTACTTACCGCGGTAAGTAAGGCTTTAACCTGCTGACGGCGGGTTGAAACCAGGCAAAGCTCTAACAAGACTTATTGCTCTGCAACCTGACGTGCACAGAGAAAAACCGCTTCACCTTTTTGGGTAAGCGGTTTTTTTGTGCCCGCCTGAAAAGCAACGATAAAAACAG
>CAZNML010000147.1:0-4653 GCA_964574275.1 uncultured Thiosulfatimonas sp.
GCCGGGTTTTAGGGATGGTTGGTAGGCTTAGCACAAGCCAGCTATAACCAGCTATAAAAAAACCGCTAAAAAGCGGATTTTTTCAAGGGAAGAGGGCGAGAATTATAGTGCTTCTTCACCGGTTTCACCAGTACGGATACGTACTGTCTGTTCGATATTGGTTACAAAGATTTTACCGTCACCAATCTTCCCGGTTTGAGCAGCAGCAATAATCGCTTCCACAGCGGAGTCAACGATATCAGCAGAAACCGCAATTTCTAACTTTAATTTTGGCAAGAAATCCACCACATACTCAGCGCCACGGTACATCTCTGTGTGCCCTTTTTGACGGCCGTAACCTTTTACTTCAGTGACGGTCATTCCGTGGATGCCAATTTCATGCAGTGCATCACGTACATCGTCTAATTTAAAAGGTTTGATGATTGCTGTAATCTGTTTCATTGTTGCTCCTCAGTAGTGGATTCCTGATAATTTTTTGATACAGGGGCCGTTGCTAAACGCTCTCCCATTTTGATTGGAGTATCCGCTTTGATCCGTCCAAGTTCAGGCAGTTGACCTTCTGGCGTTAATAATACCACGGTTGAGCCCATATTGAAGCGTCCGATTTCATCTCCTTTGTTGAAATGCAGATCTTGTGTGCTGTAATCCCAGTGGCGAATGGTGGGTTCATAGTCAGGGGTGATTTTTCCTTCCCATACCGTTTCCATACTGCCAACAAAAATAGCGCCGACAAACACAATGCAAAATGGCCCCTGTTCACTTTGAAAACGCACCACTAAGCGTTCGTTACGTGCAAACAGGCCTTCAACACTGCGTACTGTGGCCGGATTAACTGCAAACAGATCGCCTGGTACATAGGTCATGGACAAAAGATTAGCATCGGTAGGGCAGTGAATACGGTGGTAGTCTTTAGGTGAAAGGTAGATCACCGCCGAATCACCGTTGGTAAAGGTTTTGGCGTACTCAATATCACCACCGACCAGCGCTTCCACGGTGTAGTCGTGTTTTTTGGCCTGCACCAGACGGTTACGCTCAATCGCCATCGACTGGCTGATCACCCCATCAACCGGGCTGGCCCAGCTATTGGGATCGTCATCAATCGGGCGCGCATCCGGTTTTAAGGCGCGTGTGAAAAAGGCATTGAAGTGCGGGTAGTAATCAAGCTCTTCAACCAAGGCTTCACTGGTGTTGATGCCATACATTTTAGTCAGCAGCTTGATGGTATTGTTCTTGACCCATTTGGTCTCAATTTGCATAAAGCCGTGCATCATTTCCGACAGCAGGTGCTTCGGAATCAGGTACTGTGGCATTACCTTGAAAAGGTCGAATAGCTTCATATTTTCAATTTCTTCTGTAAATCCAATTTGTGCGATTTTAATGTATTAACCAAATTCTGGCAAATAGATATGAAAAATCAATGAGTTATACGGCCTTTATTAAGTGGTTTAAGTAGCTTAAGTAGTTGAATATAGAACGTTTTGTGTATCTGTTGCAACTTGATCAGGCCTGATCATTTCAGGGTGTTGCAGCGTGCGAAACAGGGTGATTTCTATTTTTGGTGCGATTAAATAATGCCTTCGCTCGGGCAAATTCTGTTATTTGTAGAGCAGGCACTTATATTGGCGTAATCTTCACAGCGCAACTACTTCAATTGTTGTATAATTCGCGCAATTAAATTTATGCATTAAGGAAAACAATCATGTCAGACGTTAAAAAGGTCGTTTTAGCCTATTCAGGTGGTCTAGATACTTCAATTATCGCTAAGTGGTTACAAGATGAATACAACTGTGAAGTGGTGACATTCACTGCGGATATCGGTCAGGGTGAAGAGATCGAGCCGGCGCGTGCTAAAGCCGAAGCGATGGGCATTAAAGAGATCTACATTGAAGATCTGCGTGAAGAGTTTGCGCGTGATTTCGTTTTCCCAATGATGCGTGCCAATGCAATCTATGAAGGTGAGTACCGTCTAGGAACTTCGATCGCTCGCCCTCTGATCTCCAAGCGTCTGGTTGAGATCGCACAGGAGACAGGTGCTGATGCGATCTCTCACGGTGCAACCGGTAAAGGGAACGATCAGGTGCGTTTTGAGCTGAATGCCTATGCACTGATGCCGGAAGTGAAGGTGATCGCTCCTTGGCGTGAGTGGGATCTAATGTCGCGTGAGAAGCTGATGGCTTACGCGGAAGAGCACGGCATTGCGATCGAGAAGAAGAAAGGTAAGAAGTCGCCATATTCAATGGATGCCAACTTGCTGCATATCTCTTATGAAGGTGGCATTATCGAACAGCCGGAGAACGAGCCGGAAGAAGATATGTGGCTGTGGACCGTCTCGCCTGAGAACGCACCGGATGTAGCGACCTACCTGGATATCGAATTCGAGAAGGGTGACATTGTTGGCATCAACGGCGACAAGATGTCACCTGCGACGGTGATGGAGTACCTGAACAAGGTCGGTGGTGAAAACGGGATCGGTCGTGATGACATTGTTGAGAACCGTTTTGTCGGCATGAAGGCGCGCGGTTGTTATGAGACTCCAGCGGGAACTATTATGCTTAAAGCGCACCGTGCGATGGAGTCTCTAACGCTTGACCGTAATGCGGCGCACCTTAAAGATGAACTGATGCCTAAGTATGCAGAGATGATCTATAACGGTTTCTGGTTCTCACCAGAGCGTGAAATGCTGCAAGCTTTGATCGATCAGTCACAAACTCATGTAACAGGTAATGTGCGTTTGAAGTTGTATAAAGGCAATGTCGTCATTGTTGGTCGTACTTCAGAGTACAGCCTGTTTGATGAAGACATCGCGACGTTTGAAGATGACGGCGGTGCTTACGACCATAAAGATGCGGAAGGCTTTATTAAGCTGAATGCGTTACGCTTGAAAACATCGGCGAAGAAGCGCTCTTAATTGATGTTTTAAGCTGTCATACAGCAAGTTTCATAAAATGATAATAAAGGCGGAGTTTTCCGCCTTTATACTATCTGCCAGATAAAGATTGAATTTATGCACGATAACAAAGCCGATATTCCCGCACCCGTTCTGAGTGCCCTGTTTAAGCATCCTGCGCTTTTGCTTGGTTTTGGTTTTGGTTCAGGCCTGATCAAACCCGGGCCGGGAACCTGGGGTACGCTGCTTGGAACGCTGCTGTTTATTCCACTGCTGCTGTGGAGTGAAGCGGCGGCATGGGCGCTGTTTATTTTCTCGCTAGTGTTTGGCTCGTGGATCTGTGGCAGAGCCGCTGACATTGTCGGCGTACATGATCATGGTGGTATTGTCTGGGATGAATTTGCCGGTATCTGGCTGGTACTGCTGTTTTTGCCTGAACAGACGCCTCTGATGTGGCTGCTGGCTTTTGTAGCTTTTCGAGTGTTTGATATTTTCAAACCGTGGCCGATCAGCTGGGCGGATAGCAAGGTTCATGGCGGAACCGGAATTATGCTGGATGACTTACTTGCAGGCTTAATGGCGATAGGTTTTATTTGGGCAGGCCTGCTTACTTTCAATTTGTTGTTTTAACTAGATTGTTGTATATTATCGCGCATAATAAATGATATATAAATAAATTGAGGGAGATTGCATAAACGATGTTTATACCTTGTGAAGATGCTAAGAGATTAATTAAAGAGAAGAGCGCCCAGTTAGTGGACGTTCGTACCCCTGAAGAGTTTGCCATGAGCAAACTGCCTGGTGCGGTAAATATCCCTCTACAAGACATTGACCGTGTTGGTGAAGCGATGCTGGATAAAGATCTACCGGTAATCGTATTCTGTCGTTCTGGTCAACGTTCACATATGGCCATGCAAATTTTAATGTCTCAGAGTTTTGACGAAGTGCATAACCTGGGTTCATTTATGGCTTGGCATCAGTGCCCAGACCTGTAAACCCTTGCGGGTTCGTCGATAAAAGAAGCGCCTTGGGCGCTTTTTTTGTTTATACTTGCTGAAATTTAAATAAATAGGAATTCTCATGAAATTGGCATTACATTGGCAGATTTTAATTGCGTTGGTTCTGGCGGCTTTGATGGGGAGCTACACCGGAACAGAGGGCACCATCTTTGGTATTCACTGGTTAGCGGTTTATACCTTTATCGGTACGCTGTTTTTGAACGCTCTAAAGATGATTGTGGTGCCGCTGGTTATGTCGGCGATTATTACCGGGATTGGTAATATCGGCAGTCAGGGTGGTTTCGGCCGTTTAGGCGGTAAAACCTTAACCTACTATGTCGCCACCAGCTTTATCGCTATTATGATCGGTCTGGTCTTGGTGAATGTGATTCAGCCCGGTGTCACCAATGGCGAGCCGCCGGTGATTGAGGCCAATGAGACCGTATCGCAAGCGGTGGAGGGTAAGTCTGCCGGTGATGTGGTCGATGTCTTCCTGCGTATGATTCCAACCAATATTGTCGATGCCGCTGCAGAGGGGCAGATGCTAGGGCTGATCTTCTTCAGTCTGTTGTTCGGTTTCTTTATGACACAGATTAAGGGGGAACCGCGTGATACCTTAATGAACTTCTGGCAGGGTGTGTTTGATGTAATGATGCTGATTACCGGCCTGATTATGAAGTTTGCTCCAATCGGGGTGTTTGGTCTGGTGGCGGCCTCAGTGGCAAAAACCGGCTTTGATCAGTTCAGCAATCTGGCGCTGTTCTTTAT
>CAZNML010000148.1:0-4562 GCA_964574275.1 uncultured Thiosulfatimonas sp.
ATGGTCGCCTTACGCGTCTGGCTCTGATAAAACTTCGGATCAATCTCTTCAATCTGGAACATATTTACCACTCTTACATCTACAAACCGGAGCCTATTCTACCATTTAAGCAGCGACATACAGCAAGCAATCTATGCTAGCTAATCACTACGACTCGGAGTGACATAGCAACAGAAAAACTTAATGACTGCCTCAAGCAAGAAACCTGATCGACATAAGGATAACATTAAGTAAAACTAACTACATAGCTAACAGGAATCGCTATAATCAATCTATACACCCTTTGTTAGGATGCGACCATGGTCACAGCGCTTAAAGACGAAAACAACATCAGGCACGTTAAAAAAATTGAGTTAGAGCAGATACTTGAATCCAACCGTAATATTACCCTGGTGATTTTAGTCAATCTGATTATGGGGATTTTAGCCATCTTTATTATGTCACTAGGGCAATCTGCTCACTATGTTGCCCTGTGGTCATCTTTTTTATTGAGTTCAATTATTTTTCGCGTTCTGATTCGCGCCAACTATAAAAATATCAAACTGCACAATTTAGAACAGTGGAAAAGGGTTTTTATCGCCACTTCACTCTACTCTGGCATTATCTGGGGAACAGCGGGGATTTTGATGGCCGCACCAGGTAATGAGGCACAACAAGGCGCTGTCGCTTTTATCCTCGGCGGTATGGCTGCCGGTGCCGTGACAACACACAGTTCAATTATCGGTAACTACCACGCTTTTATATTACCCCTGCTACTGCCACTACTCTACTTTACTTTTGACAACTACAACGGAGATCCAATGGAGATTGTCAAAGGCATTATGATTGTCACCTATATTTTTATATTAACGGTGTTTTCCATCAAATTTAGAAGACTGCAATTTGAAAAATCCTCTGCACTGTTAAAGGCGCACGATCTGATTATAAAATTGAACCGTTCTGAAAAGAAGATGGCGGATCTGGCTTTGCATGATGCTTTAACAGGCCTGTTCAACCGAGCCAGCTTTAATGAAAAAATTGTCGAAGAACTTAATCGCTGTCAACGTTATGAGCGCACTGCGGCAATTCTAATTATTGATATAGACCACTTTAAACAGGTAAATGACACTTATGGCCACCTTATCGGTGATGAAGTGCTGAAATGGACCGCAATCCTGATACGACAGTCTTTAAGAAAGAGTGATTATGTTGCCCGCTATGGCGGAGAAGAGTTTGTCATTATTTCACCCGAATCAGGATTAAGTCAGGCTAAAGAGCTAGGCGAACGCATTCTGCAAAATTTCAGAGAGCAGGTTTTTATCAGCACCAATCAACAAACAATTGAGTTAACTGTTAGTATCGGCCTGGCCTTAAGTACAGAAGCTGAGCAGCCAAAAGAGTTAACCGCCATTGCTGATGCCAATCTTTATCGAGCTAAAAACAGTGGACGCAATAAGTTAATCTACAGCAGCTAAATGCTGTAGCAGCGTAATTAAGTTGTGGGATCTTCACAGAATCATGAATTGGTCGGAATGACAGGACTTGAACCTGCGACCCCCACACCCCCAGTGTGATGCGCTACCAAGCTGCGCTACATTCCGAACATTTGAGAAACTAAACACAGTTATTTCAGCAGGCCTGCTGAGAATAAAATAACCTATTTGTATTTAGTAGATAGATAGGTGCGGAACTCTTGCAGTTCCTTCTTAATGGTTTGAAGCTGGGCTAAAACACCCAACCTCTCTTCCGGCACATCGGCTTCAGCTACACTGTGCTTATTATTGGCCAAACGCGTCTTGGCACCATCAATGGTATAACCCTGATCGTGCAACAGGCTTTTGATCTCAAAAATAAGCTCAACGTCACTGCGCTGATAATAACGGCGACCACTACGTTTACTCGGTTCCAGCTGCGGAAACACCTGCTCCCAGTAACGCAGTACATGCGATTTCAAGTCACACAGATCTGATACTTCACCAATGGTGAAATACTTCTTATCTGGCAACTCAATCTCTAATTGAGCCTGTGACTGTAATTTAGACTTCGCCATGGTTATCAATTTGTGCACGTAATTTTTGACCTGGCTTAAATGTTACCACTCTTCTGGCAGAAATGGGAACATCTTCACCGGTTCTTGGATTACGTCCAGGACGTGAAGACTTATCTCTCAGCTCAAAATTACCAAACCCAGAGAGTTTGATCTGCTCACCAGAGATAAGCACTTGACTGATTTGATCGTAAAATTGCTCAACAATCTCTTTTGACTCACGTTTGTTAAAGCCAAACGTATCCGATAAATTTTGAGCAATATCCGCTTTGGTTAGAGTTGATGTTGATGTCGACATCTTATTATTATCCTTATACTTTAACGTTAACGTAAAACAGCATTCACAGCTTGCTTGGCAGAAGCCAGAACCTTCTCTACCAGAGAGTCGACCTCTTCATCCTGAAGCGTGCGCTCCTGATGTTGAATTTTCAACGTGATCGCCACACTCTTCTGATCGTCTTCAATCCCTTGACCACGGTAGATATCAAACAGATCAACCGACTTCAGAATCTCCGACTCAACCTGCATCACTGAATCCAACAGAGACTGCACCGGTGTCGACTCATCCACCACAAAGGCAAGGTCACGCTGTACCTCAGGGAATTTAGAGATCGCTTCCGCCGCTGGAATTTCCATGGTCATAATGGCATCTTGACGCACCTGGAACAGGAAGACATCACCACTGACGCCCATTGGTTTTACCAACTGAGGGTGCAG
Organism: uncultured Thiosulfatimonas sp.; assembly: GCA_964574275.1. GTDB lineage: Bacteria > Pseudomonadota > Gammaproteobacteria > Thiomicrospirales > Thiomicrospiraceae > Thiomicrorhabdus. Next base: position 2,744 of record CAZNML010000148.1, read on the forward strand.
TTTACCCATAATCCCTACCTCTTTACCGTCTTTGATAAGAGCAGCGGATTGACCTGGGTGTAGTGCAGGATGGCTGCAGGACTCGAAACGAATCTTGCCTAACTGATGGCTCATGCGCAGCAGCGTTTCAACATCACCCTTCAAATCGAAGAAGTCAGCCTTACGGTCAACCTCATCCCAACCAGAGTCGGCTACAGTGCCAACAATCGCGCCGGCAAACATTGGAATCTGTGTTGCGCCGGTTGGATCTGTGTCATTTTTATAGAACACCAAACCACTTTCAAACAGACGCACACGTGGCTGTTGACGGTTCTGGTTATAAGCGATGCTTTGTAACAGACCTGGGAATAGCGTAGTACGCATCGCTTTCATATCATCCGAGATCGGGTTCTTCAGCAACACATACGGTAGATCAGGGGCGATCAGTTTCTGTTTGTCCTCTTCGACAAAACTGTAAGTTACCACCTCATTAAAGCCACGCTGTACTAACGCCGTTTTCAGAGCATACAGCTCCTGCTCGGACTCCGGCAGCTCGTTCAATGTCATTGGTGCTAAAACCGGTGTTTCTGGCAGGTTGTTATAGCCATAGATACGACCGATCTCTTCAATCAGATCCATCTCAATCGCCATATCAAAACGGAATGATGGCGCTGTGACCATCCAGCCATCAACCGTTGGCTCAGTCACAAAACCTAAGCCGGTAAAGATCGACTCAACGCTTTCGTCATTCACATCCACACCTAAACGACTGCCAATGGTAGCACGTCTAAGCTCAATCTTAGCTGGCTGCGGCAGGTGGGTATCAGAAACCACATGTTCAATAGTACTAATTGTTCCGCCTGCAATCTGAGTAAACAGATCTAAAGCTCGGTTCAAAGCGCGCTCAGGCAGCATTGGGTCAACCCCACGCTCAAAACGCATTGATGAGTCGGTATGCAGACCGTACTGGCGCGCTTTACCGGTAATCGCCAAACGCGCAAAGTGGGCACTTTCAAAGAAGATAGAGCTGGTCGCATCGGTAACCGACGTTGCCAGCCCACCCATAATCCCCGCTAAAGCGATGGCTCCGCTGTCATCGGCAATCACCAGAGTGTCCTCTTTAAGAGTCAGCTCTTTCTCATCCAGAGTAACTAACTTTTCACCCGCCTGCGCCTTACGCACCTGCACCGCACCCTGTAACTTATCCAGATCAAAGGCGTGCATCGGCTGACCCAGCTCAAGCAGTACATAGTTGGTAATATCGACTACAAGACTCAAAGAGCGGATACCGCCACGCTGCAGTTTCTGCACCATCCACAATGGTGTCTTTGCATTGGCATCAAAGTCCGTTACCACACAACCCAGATATTTAGGGCAGGATTCCGATTCAATCACATTGATCGCTTGTGTGCAGGCGGTGTTGCCCGCCATGTCTCTGTCTTCAAAAGGTTGCGTAAACGGCGCACCACTCACCGCATGAACATCACGCGCAATACCGATAATGCTAAAGCAGTCGGCACGGTTAGGAGTCAAATCAACATCAATTACCTGATCGTTCAGATCAAGGTATTCACGTACATCCATGCCTACCGGCGCATCATTCGGCAAAACCAACAAGCCATCGACACCGTCATCTTCCAGACCGATCTCGGTCGCACCACACAACATACCGTGTGATGGCACACCACGCAATTTGGCTTTTTTGATTTTGAAATCACCAGGCAATACCGCACCCACTTTAGCGCAGCACGCTTTCATGCCGGCTGCCACATTCTTGGCACCACAGACAATCTGCACCGGCTCTTCATCACCCACATCAACCTGGGTAACATTTAATTTA
>CAZNML010000149.1:0-4558 GCA_964574275.1 uncultured Thiosulfatimonas sp.
ACAATATCCAGGACTGGTGTATCTCACGTCAAATCTGGTGGGGACACCGCATCCCGGCCTGGTACGATGCCGACGGCAAGGTCTATGTGGGCCGCAGCGAAGATGAGGTGCGTGCCGAACACAACCTGTCAGCAGACATTACCTTAAGCCAGGACGACGATGTCTTAGACACCTGGTTCAGCTCGGCGCTATGGACCTTCTCAACCCTGGGCTGGCCAGACAAAACACCGGAACTGGATAAGTTCCACCCGACCTCGGTTCTAGTAACCGGTTTCGATATCATCTTCTTCTGGGTCGCACGTATGATTATGATGACGCTGAAGTTCACCGGAGAAGTGCCGTTTAAGAAGGTTTACGTTCACGGTCTGGTTCGCGATGGTGAAGGCCAGAAGATGTCTAAATCCAAAGGGAATGTGTTAGACCCGATCGATCTGATTGACGGTATCGAGCTGGAAGAGCTGGTCAAGAAACGTACCTACGGCATGATGCAGCCGGAGAAAGCCGCCAAAATTGAGAAAGCGACCCGTAAGCAGTTTGCTGACGGTATCCCGGCCTTTGGTACCGATGCGATGCGTTTCACCTTCGCCTCTTTAGCCTCAACCGGACGCGATATCCGTTTTGATCTGAACCGTGCCGAAGGTTACCGCAACTTCTGTAACAAACTGTGGAACGCCACCCGTTATGTGTTGATGAATACCGAAGGTTACGATACCGGTGTTGATGAGTCTCAACCGGCAGAGCTGTCACTGGCCGATCGCTGGATCACCTCTCGTCTGCAACAGGTGGAACTGGAAGTGGCCAAACACTTTGAAAGCTACCGTTTTGACCTGGCTGCAACCGCACTGTATGAGTTCACCTGGAACGAGTACTGTGACTGGTATCTGGAGCTGTCTAAACCCATCTTGAACAGTGACGTCAGTACCGAAGCTCAAAAACGCGGCACACGTAAAACACTGGTACGTGTTCTGGAAACCCTGCTACGTCTACAGCACCCGATTATTCCATTTATTACCGAAGAGGCGTGGCAAGCGGTTGCGCCACTGGCCGGTGTGGATGGCGAGACCATTATGCTGCAGCCTTACCCGGTTGCCGATGAATCAAAAATTGATTCTGCCGCCATTGCCGAATTAGAATGGGTGAAGCAGTTTGTTGTCGGTGTGCGTAAAATCCGTTCAGAAATGGATATTGCACCAAGCAAAGCACTGCCTGTGCTGCTGGCCGGTGTCAACGAAAATGATCAGGCCTGGTTAGCCAATAACCAAGTCTTCCTGCAGACACTGGCAAAACTGGAGAGCATTAGTGTGCTTGAAAACGAAGCCGATGCGCCGGAATCAGCCGTGAGCCTGGTGGGTGAGATGAAAGTGTTGATCCCAATGGCTGGCCTGATTGATAAAGATGCAGAGCTGGCTCGTCTAAATAAAGAGATGGGCAAGCTGGAAGGTGAAATTAAACGTTTAAGTGGCAAACTCAGCAACCAAGGTTTTGTGGCCAAAGCGCCTGAAGCCGTGGTCGCCAAAGAGCGCGAAAAGCTGGCTGGCTATGAAACAGCCTTAAATAACTTAAAGGAACAGCATGAAAAGATTCAACAGCTTTAAACTGCAACATATCACTCTTGTTCCCGCCCTGGTGCTGGCAGTCGGTTTATCACAACCAGTTGCGGCAGCCGATACAGCGGCCGGTAGTACACGCTATATTACCGACACTTTTGAAGTGCCGATGCGCACCGGTGCCAGCCACAAACACCGCATTAAACGCATGGTACCATCCGGTAAAGCGGTTAAGATTCTGGAAGTGGCCAAATCCGGCTGGGCGAAAGTGTCTTATCGCGGCAGTGAAGGCTGGATGCCGGCGAATATGCTGGAGAACCAACCGGTCGCACGCGATCGTCTGGCCACGCAAATCGAAAAGACCACTGCGGTCGAAGCCAAATACAATGATCTGCAGCTTGAACTGAGCACCCTGCAGACCCGTTATGACGAAACCAGCAGCGAGCTGAAAGACGTCAAGCAGCAGAAGTTTGAAACGACTCAAGAGTTGAATCGTCTAAAGGAGATCTCCAGCAACGCGGTGCAGCTGGATGAGCAGAATCAGTCGATGAAGGCTCGCCTATCTAAACTTGAAGATGAAAACGCCATTATGCGTGAGCAGATCGATCAAGCGGAAGACGTTGTCAAACGCCAGTGGTTCCTGACCGGTGGTGGGGTTTTGCTACTGGGTCTATTACTGGGCCGCTTCTTCCGCGTACCGGGGAAACGTAAAAAATGGGGTGAGCTGTAAAAGCATCTTGCCTTAACAGCACCCACAAAAAAGCCCGCTTTACGCGGGCTTTTTTTATAAGCATTAATCGTCGTTAATAACAGCGACTTAACGATTCAACAGCTGAATCAACTCTTTGGCCGGCACATAACCGGGAATCAAGTTACCGTTATCCAGAATAATATTCGGGGTACCGTTAACACCAAAGTACTGAGACTGCTGCATGTGCATGCTCACCGGGTTCTGACACTGCTGTTTCTCAACACCCTGCCCCGCCATTGCTCTATCCATCGCCTTAGCCGGATCTTTAGCACACCAGACCGATACCGCCTTGAAGTAGGCCGGAGAGTTCATACCTGCTCGCGGGTAGGCCAGGTAACGCACACTGATGCCGGCCTCATTCAATGCCGGAATCTCTTTATGCAGTTTATGACAGTACGGGCACTCAATATCGGTAAACACGGTAATAAAGTGTTTCTGCTCACCCTTTGCCGGATAGACAATCATCGACGACTCAGGCACCTTCGCCATCGCCTCATTACGCGCTTTGGCTTTAGCCTGATCCGTCAGGTTCTCACGCGTATTCAAATTGATTAGGCTGCCATTAAAAGCGTATTTACCATCGGCAGACATATAGATCACCATCGGCCCAACCGAGACTTGATACAACCCGGGAATGACACTGGGCTCAATCTTCGCTTGCGGAGCATTTGGAACAATTTTATTTAACTGCTCTTGAATCACCGCCTTGTCATCCGCCTGAACTGCGGTCATCGACAGGCCTGCTAAAGCCAATGCCATAAGAGATTTTTTCAAACTGTGCATGCTAAGAACCTACGCCTTTGTAATATTTGCAATTAAGGAGAGATACCATACCACACTCACCCCGCTATTTCTGCCATAGAATCCGTGCGGTTTTAGCCACGCGGGTGATGTTGCTGGTGAATCTGGTGCAGACGCTCTTTGGCGACATGGGTATAGATCTGCGTGGTAGACAGATCGCTGTGCCCCAATAACAGCTGCACCGTTCGCAAATCGGCACCGTGATTTAACAGGTGAGTGGCAAAGGCATGGCGTAGAGTATGCGGCGACAATTTGCCTTTAATGCCCGCCTCAAAGGCCAGGTTTTTCACTCGGTGCCACAGGGTTTGGCGTGTCATAGTACGCCCGATACGAGAGACAAACAAAGTATCGACCCACTTCTGTTTCACCAGCTGCGGCCGAGCTGAGACCAGATACTTCTCGATCCACTCAATCGCCACCTCTCCCAAAGGCACAATCCGCTCTTTACTGCCCTTACCTGTTACCTGCACCAGGCCTGCCGACAGATTAACCTGCTCAAACGGCAACTCCACCACCTCGGAGACCCGCAACCCGGAGGAGTACATCAGCTCCAGAATCGCCCGATCTCTTAACCCCTAAGCGGTGCTAATATCCGGTGCGTTAATCAGATCTTCGACCTGCTGCTCACTCATGACCATTGGAATCGACTTGGGCAGCTTAGGTGCTTTAAGCAATGCCGTCGGATCGGCCTGTAAATAATCCATACTGCTGCCCCACTGATAAAAACGCTTTAAGGTCGAAAGCAAGCGCGCATTACTATTCTCTTTACGCCCCTGCTGTTGCAGATAGAACAGAAAATCCTCAAGCTGAGCACGGCTGGCCTGCTTAAAATCGAAGTTTTTCTGCTCGGAAAGCCACCAGGCCTGATAGATTTGCAGATCTTTTTGATAAGCGGCAATGGTATTGGCACTTAAGCCCTCATTGACCATTAACATGCTTAGAAAGTCGGTAAACAACTTGGGAAGTTCAACTGGAAGTTTGGATCTACTCATAGCAGCGAGTATAGCAGAGAGTCAGCAAAACTTAACCCTGATGTAACACTCAAAAGCCTTGGAATAACACTAATCCAAGCTGGGTTTCAATTTTGGACAAATTATTACCTCATGTATTAGAATGCTTATTAATACCTAGCCAAACCTCTAACCAAGGGAACAGCTGCATTGACACAAAGTAAAGCCCAAAACCATCAACAACTTTACCAACTGCTGTTTGAGTCTTCCGAAGACCCTATGTGGATGCTGGTGGAGGACCACTTTGTCATTGCCAATGAGTCGGCGGCTAAAATTCTCGGTTATGACTCGGTCGAAGAGCTGGTTAACGCCCACCCATCAGAAATATCCCCCGAATTCCAGCCAGACGGCCAATCCTCGTTCGACAAAGCCAATCAGATGATCGCCATCGCCTTTGATAAGGGCTATAACCGCTTTGAGTGGACCCACCAGAAACGCAGTGGCGAGAA
>CAZNML010000150.1:0-4551 GCA_964574275.1 uncultured Thiosulfatimonas sp.
GTCAACAATCCATACTACCGGGTTCATCTCTTCATCTGTTTGCATCGTTTAGTCCTTTAAATTTAAAGGCAAATAAATATTAAATACGGTGTGACCGGGTTCACTTTCGGCCACAATCAAACCGCCGTGCTGGCGTAATACATTTTGTGAAACCGGCAAACCAAGTCCGGTTCCCTCTTTTTTACTGCTGACCATCGGGTAGAAAATGGAGTCAAACACCTCTTCTGGAATTCCCTCTCCCTCATCAATCACACTGATCACCGCAACCAACGGGAAGGTCACCGCCCCTAAGGTAAATTTACGGGCAACGCGGGTTTTAATGGTTAACACGCCCCCATGTTTGTCCATAGCCTGCATACCGTTCTTGACTACATTAAGCAGTGCTTGCACCATCGCCTCAAAATCCATATCGATTTCAGGAATACTGGGATCATAATCAAGTTTAATTGACTGGTTAGATGCTTTCTCACCTTCCACAATCTTTAAGACATAACGAATAAGCTCATGCACATTATGCGGCTCTTTTTGTGCCGACTGTTTTGGCCCCAACATGCGATCCACTAAATTCTTTAGACGTAACACTTCATTGGAGATAATCTCTAGAAAGGCCTGGTCTTTGTCTTCGGGTTGATGACGTTTTTGCAGCAGCTGAGTAGCACCCAAAATACCGGCCAGAGGGTTCTTAACTTCATGCGCCAAGGTTTTAATTAACAGGTTACCCGCTTCATATTGATGCCAACGTTCATCCTCTTCCACAATGCGATGATGACGTTCTGTATTAAACAGCTCGACCAGCCAACCTTGAGCGTTATTAACCTGATAGGAGGAGAGCGTACAACTGACGCGGATCTTGCTTAAATCCGCCAAAATCAGGCTGTACTCATGGATGGTTAATTTCTGCTCATCGGCTTTATGCAGATCATCAATCAGCCCGGGAAGAATGGCCTGCCAGTCTGTACCAACGATACGAGAGGTACTGGTTTGAAACAACTCGCCGGCGGCAATATTCATGTAACCAATCTTTTGATCCGCTTGAATCCATATTACAGCGGTGGTCAGGCCGTCTAACAGCTCATTTAAACACTCAGTATTACTCTTCATTTGGGTTACTCACCATTAAGGCCAAAGCTAAGCGGTAATCAATGGCATGCAAATCCTGTCCAGCCACTTCAATCAACAGCGGACCGTTAAGTGGCGCACTGTTTTTAATCACTACCTTAACGCCGGTTGTCAGTCCGATAGAAGCCAGATAACGCAACTCCTCAGGGCTGCGGTTTTTAATGCGTTTCACCTCAACAGCCTGATTCAAATCGATCTCCGTCAGAGCGATCCAGTTCTGTTGCTCAACCACCCCTTCTGCCGAAGGAATCGGCGAGCCGTGGGGATCATGGGTCGGTCGGCCTAAATCCTCCCACATTCGATCTGCCAATTTATCCGAGATCGTATGCTCCAGCACTTCCGCCTCTTCATCCACCTCATCCCAGGAGTAACCTAAACGTTCGACCAGGTACAGCTCTAAAATTCGGTGTTTGCGTATCATATTCAGAGCGATCTTACGTCCGGCATCCGTTAAACTCACGCCGTAATAAGGTGCATACTCAATAAAACCCTGTTCAGCCAGCTTCTTCAACATATTGGAAACCGAAGCCTGGGAGATGGCCAAACGTTCAGCAATCGCCGAGGTTTGCACCCCCTTCTCTTCTGGCGTGCGATCTTCCAGCTTATAGATGATTTTTAGATAATCTTCAAGCGCTTTAGAAACCATGCTTTACTCTGTTCCAGCCATCATTTCGCGAATCACATCCGGTTCCGGAAAGGCGAATACATACAGAATGACAAACAGCACCAAAAAGACAAAACGTCCCACCCCTTTAAATTTCATCACCGGGTGGCACAAGATAGCGAAAGCGATACCGGATACAATCCCTCCAGTAGAACCCACCGTCGCGGCCAACATCGCCATTAGGGCACCCAATGCCATGCCATAATAGTGCCAGGTAAACTTTGCTTTTTCTGCTTTCACTGCTAATATCCTTGCTTACAAATTTTTCATCCATTTTATCAGTAAACAACGCATTTGAGGCAAAGCAATTTTCCATTTTGGTGCGTTTTTTTAACAAAGAGGTCATATCCCATGAAAGATCCGGTTATTGTGTTAGGTTTAGGCGAATTAGGCAGTGTTTTTGCCCGCGGTTTTCTAAAAACAGGTCATCCTGTATTTCCGGTCACACGTGATATGGACGTCCAACAGGTTGCGGATGAAATTCCCAACCCGACAGCGGTACTGATTGCGGTCGGTGAAGCGGATATTGCCAAGGTATTAGCCAACTGCCCTGCGGTCTGGCAGGATAAATTGATCCTACTGCAAAATGAACTGCTGCCGCGTGATTGGCAAGCGGCCAATATCAGCAACCCAACCGTCATTTCCGTTTGGTTTGAAAAGAAAAAAGGTATGGACAGCAAAGTCGTGCTGCCTTCACCGATCTATGGGGAACATGCGCGCCTGGTATTTAACGCCTTGGCCAGCTTAGATATTCCGAGCTATTTGGTAGACAGTGAAGCGGAGCTGGCTTATGAATTGGTGCGTAAAAACCTATATATTTTGACCACCAATATCGCTGGGCTTGAAGTCGGTGGTAATGTCGAGGCTCTAATGAATCAACACAGCGAAGTGATGAACGCCGTCGCCAGTGATGTACTTGATGTACAGGACTGGTTAACAGGTGAAGCGAATGAGCGTCAACGTCTGATGAACGGCCTTATTGAAGCCATTGAAGGTGATTTGGAGCATGGCTGTATGGGACGTTCTGCACCGGCACGTTTAAACAGAGCGATCGGCTTTGCCGACCAGGCCGGTTTAGAAATTTCAAAGTTAAGAGCCATTGCTGCACAATACGTCAAGTAATTGCTCCCCGCCCTATTACGTCAGTTAACCATGGCAGCGGTTAACTGACGTTTAAGCCCCCTATTATCGAATCTTATCCAATCTCCCGCTCTTAAAGCACAACAGAAGTCGATAACGGTCCCCTGCTCAAGCGCACACCATAACACACGCCCGCTTTTAAAATAAAAGCTTAAAAACAATAGTATCTTAAGTGACTTGGCCATCAACACTGGCATAGAGATTGAGTTGATTGACAACCTGATACAGAGCACTCACCTCTAGGCAATTAAATACTGAAGACAATAAAAAACCCCGCATCGTCATTGACTGTGCGGGGTTTAAAAATATGGTGGGTCGTGAGCGATTCGAACGCTCGACCAATTGGTTAAAAGCCAACTGCTCTACCAACTGAGCTAACGACCCTCGCTGGAATGTGGCGTATTATACAAGTATGGCTAAACTGTGCAAGGTTTTTTACAGACTTTTTGCAGTTTTTTTTCGAAGTTTATCATCTGGAGATATCGCGATCCCATGCGCCCTAATGATATCAATCACTTAAGCCTGATAGCGTGTTGGATCAGTAATTCCAGCATCCGCAAAACCCTGTTTGCGTAAGCGGCAAGAATCACACACGCCACATGCCTGACCCTGCTCATCTGCTTGATAACAGGAGACCGTCAGACTGTAGTCCACTCCCAGTTTTGTGCCGGTCTGAATAATCTGGGCTTTGCTTAGATCAATCAGAGGAGTTTGAATATGAAGCGCATGCCCCTCTACTCCCACTTTGGTAGCCAGATTGGCCATGGTTTCAAAAGCGGCAATGTATTCAGGGCGACAATCCGGATAACCCGAATAGTCCACCGCATTGACACCAATAAACAGATCATCAGCACCCAATACCTCAGCTAAAGCCAGCGCATAAGATAAAAACACGGTATTGCGAGCCGGAACATAGGTAACCGGGATCTCATCCTTATCGACACCCGAGGTCGGCACATCGATTGAAGTATCGGTCAACGCCGAACCGCCAATCGGCCCCATATCAACATTGACCACACGATGCGATTTAGCACCTAACTGCTTGGAGAGTGCCGCTGCAAAGTCCAACTCCGCCTTATGCCGCTGCCCATAATCAAAACTGATGGTATGGCACTCAAAACCCTGTGAAGCCGCAATCGCTAATACCGTTGCTGAATCCAAGCCACCCGATAATAAAATAACGGCTTTTTTTTGCATTGTTTCTGTTCTCTCTGTCTAAGTAAACTCAAGCGCTATGGCTGAGTTTTTTACTTGATGCGTTTCTTGGCGCTCTTGGCTGCACGGGTATCCGGATATTGATCCATGACCTTCTGATAGAAGGTGCGCGCCTCTTTAGTACGTTTAAGCGACATCAGACTGTCTGCTGCTCTCAACAGCGCATCCGGTACTTTGGATGAGTTAGGATAGCGCTCCAATACCAGCTCAAACGACTGCAAAGCCTGTTGGTACTGTTTACGGATTAGATAACCTTCGCCCGCCCAGTAACTGGCATTACTTGCTAAACTGCTTTGCGGAGACGCCGCCAGAAAACTCTCAAACGCTTTGATAGAGTCCTCATACTTGGAGGCACGCATCAGAGCAAACGCCTGCTGATACTGAGCGTTCTCCTCCGCAGTCGCCGGGTGGGT
>CAZNML010000151.1:0-4507 GCA_964574275.1 uncultured Thiosulfatimonas sp.
AGCGGGCTTAGGTTTGGTTGGTTTTATGGCGCGTCGTCGTCAGCAAGCTTAATTTAATTAATCAGTCACTGTTCTAAAAAAAGCACCTTCGGGTGCTTTTTTTGGTTTTTTAAGCCAACTTTTTGTTCAATTATTAGTGATATTTATAGCCCATAAATAAGCTAAATTACCAAAGATTGTACTTTCGTACAGTGTACATTTAAAATAACTCTACTTAAAATAAGTACAACATAAATACAAAGCTAAACCTTGCGTGAGTAGGGGACGGAAAGTAACAGAACTTCGTTTACAGATTTAACTAAGTTGGCTGTGCTGCATTTTTTTGTTTCATATATTTTTCTAAAAAATACAGGAATTTTAAAATGAAAAATGCGATCCTTATCTTGGCCGCAAGTGCTTTATTCAGTTCTACAGCGATGTCGGCCGACATTGATGGCCAAATTACCCTAGGTGGCGGTGAGTATACCTGGAGCACGGATGGTGCAGAGGGCTCTTCTGAGTGGGAGTCAAAAGGGAATTACTCTAATGACCCGGATTCTGATGATTATGCAAATGGTGAAAACCAGGAGTATGATGATGGTAGTACCGGAGATGACTGGGATATTAACTACCTGGGAACAAATGTAACCGATACCTCTTTCCAGTTTGGTCTTGTCGGTGGTTCGATTATCAGTGGTGAAGACCGCACTCAGCACAGTATCGATTTAGGTCATATCGCTTTAAGTGTTCAGGATTTTGATTTGAATGCTGATGTTCCGGATCCATCCGCTTCTTCAGTAGGTTTTAATTATGCAATTGAGCTGGTTAGTGTAGATGATCAAGCTGGTGTTGCCGAGTTCAACCTATTGACCGGTGGTACTTGGAAAGAAGCAAATTTATATAATCGAGATGATCACCGTTCGCAAACTTTCCAGATGGAAAATGGCAAGGTTGTGGATACTTTTACCGGCCTATGGACATTCAATGGCGGGGATGACAATGTATTGGAAGCTCAGTTTGATCTGGCCAATATTGGTTTCAATGCTTCAGAAGGTGCAAACATCGCTACCTACCTGACCATGGAATGTGTAAATGATGAGGCGATGGTTTTATCAGCGGTTTCAGCGGTACCGGAGCCATCAACCTACGCATTGATGTTAGGCGGTTTAGGTCTGGTTGGATTTATGGCGCGTCGTCGTAAACAAGCTTAATCCTAAAAGCTGTCAAATCATTAAAAAGCACCTTCGGGTGCTTTTTTAGTTTATAGGCTATTAAAATAGAAGCCTTTCAATTAGTTAGCGCCATGCTCTTGACCTTTACAGCAGAAACGTGGATAATTCGTCTCTTTGAAATTCTTCACTAATTTTAGTGTTGGGTTAATTATAAAATCGTTGTTCTGTGTACGCATAGGCAATGTTTTGTTATCTGGGTCTACGGATCGTTAACATGTAAAAACTAACTTGGAGAAAGTAAAAATGGCAAACTCAGCACAAGCTACTAAGCGCGCTCGTCAGCAAGAGAAACAACGTCAGCATAACGCTTCTATGCGTTCAGCAATGCGTACAACTTTAAAGAAAGTTGAAGCAGCAATTGCATCTGGTGACCAAGCTGCAGCAAACGCTGCGTTCCGCGTTGCACAGTCTAGCTTAGATGGTATGGCTCGTAAGAACATTATCACTAAGAACAAAGCTGCGCGTTCAAAGAGCCGTATCAACGCTCGCATCAAGGCGATGGCTTAAATTTATTACTCTTTCGCCCCTAAAGCACACTGTTTCTGCGTTGAAAAATAGTCATTTACTATCCGTAAACTCCTATTTTTTGCCTTGAATCAGCACACTTTAGAAACGAAATAGAAAATAAATTAAGAAGAAACCGGGTTAATTCCCGGTTTTTTTGTGTCTAGATTTATGTAAAGGATTACAAAATGGCTTTTTTAAGATTGATGGCGTTATTAGAAGGGACGTCTCTGTTGTTATTGTTGTTTGTGGCCATGCCGTTGAAGTATAGTTATGGCATGCCGGAAGCGGTGAGCATTGTCGGGCGTGCGCATGGAGGCCTGTTTTTGGCATTCAATGCCGTGCTATTCTATAGCGTGGCGAAAGGCCGTGTTTCTGAGATGCATGGCTTTTTAGGTTTGATCGCTTCGTTAGTGCCGTTTGGCACCTTTGTTTATAAAGCCAAAGTATTGAAGCAAAAAGCTTAAAAATTTATAGAGTTACCAGGCCTGGTGACTCTATAAATTTAAGCTGGGCAGATCATCTCGCCTAACTCCTCGGTGAGCTTCAGGTTTTCCGAGTAGTCGACCGGACAGTCAATCAGTACTACCGTATTATCTTTAATCGCTTGCTCAATTGTTGGTACCAGCGCTTCGGCACTCTCTACCCGGTAACCTTTGGCTCCAAAGGCATCTGCCAGTTTGATAAAGTCGGGGTTGGTAAATTCAATATTGCTTTCACGCCCAAATTGATTCATCTGTTTCCATTTGATCAGACCGTACTGCTGATCGTTCCAGATCAAGACAATAATTGGAATATTCAGACGCACCGCCGTCTCAATCTCCTGCACATTCATTAAAAAGCCGGCATCTCCGGTGACGGCAACGGCCACCTGTTCCGGTTTGGCCAGTTTGGCGGCAATCGCTCCAGGCAGTGCAATCCCCATCGAGGCAAAACCATTGGAGATAATACAGGTGTTTGGCGCCTCAGTTTGATACATGCGTGCCACCCACATTTTATGAGCACCAACATCTGAGATGACGATGTCCTCTGTGGCTAAACAGCTGCGCAGATCGTGCAGAATTTTATGCGGCTTGATCGGGAAGTCAGTACTGGTTCTGTGCTCATTAAGCTTGTTGTCGATATGCTGCTTCAGGTTTTGATAATAGGGGGTAGGGTGACGTTTGCTGACCGCTGCAATTTGCGATAAAGCTCTGCCAATGTCCCCAATCAGTCCAGCCTCGACAATATAGAACTCATCGACTTCTGCCGGTTTGCTGTCAATATGAATAATTTTGCAGTTTGGGTTGTGGTTCCACAGGTAGGGGTGGTATTCGACAATATCGTAGCCGACACAGATCACCACATCGGCACGATCCAGCCCACAGGAGATATAGTCCTGAGCCTGCAGGCCAACGGTACCTAATGAGAGTTCATTGGTGCAGGGCAGAACCCCTTTGGCCATAAAGGTGGTGGCCACCGGAATATTCAGTTTGGATGAGAACTCCGCCAGGGCCTCACTGGCTCTGGAGCGTACCACGCCGTTCCCCGCCATAATAATCGGGTACTGTGCTTCACTGATAATGTCCGCTGCCTGCTGAACTTTTTGCATATTGGGTTCAGGTGGGAGTGGGCTCTGACGTCTAAGCGGGGCTTTATTGACCTCCATCTCGGCGATGTTCTCCGGGAAGTCGATAAAACTGCAGCCCGGTTTTTCCGACTCAGAGACCTTAAAGGCTTTACGCACCACCTCTGGAATGACATCGGGTGTGAGGATTTGTGTGCTGTATTTGGTAATGGGTTCAAACAGGTTAACCAGATCAAGTACCTGATGACTCTCTTTATGCAGACGATTGGTCGCCGCCTGCCCGGCAATGGCCACTACCGGCGCTCGGTCCATATTGGCATCGGCCACGCCGGTAACGAGATTGGTTGCCCCCGGCCCTAAGGTTGCCAAACAGACTCCGGCGCGTCCGGTTAAACGACCATAGACATCGGCCATAAACGCCGCACCTTGTTCGTGTCGCGTAAGAATGAACTTGATCTTGCTGTCTAACAGCGCATCCATCAGATCCAGATTCTCCTCTCCGGGAATACCGAAAATATACTCAACTTCTTCATTTTCCAGACATTCTACAAACAGTTGTGCGGCTTTCATGATGCGACTCTCACTAGGATTGTGTGAATATTTTGATTCACTGATTTAAAAGGGCATAAAAACAGTGTGAATCTTTCAGGTTTTGCTTCGTTTACAGCTTTATATTGGCACATTTGCAATCGGAAAAAAACCATCATTAGCGTGCATTAATATCCAAGTCCATTCTGTTGCGCTGTGGCTTTGGTACAATGCCATAAAATTAGTATGAATTAACGCAGGAAGAAAGTTTGAAAAGAATACTCAAAGCCACGGCTACTGTTGGCGGCATGACAATGATCTCTCGTGTTCTTGGATTTGTGCGAGACGTGATTATTGCCCGCTATTTCGGTTCGAGTATGGGGGCGGATGCGTTCTTTGTTGCCTTTAAAATTCCCAACTTCTTTCGACGTCTGTTTGCCGAAGGCGCTTTTTCGCAAGCCTTTGTCCCGGTTTTAGCCGAAGCGAAAGAGAAGCGCGGCCATGCTGCGGTGAAGCACCTGGTCAATGCCATCAGTTTACGTTTGGGCGGCATCTTACTGCTGTTGACCGCCTTTGGGGTGTTTGGCTCTTCCTTGTGGATGATGGTGTTTGCTCCCGGTTTTATCGATGATCCTGAAAAGTTTAATCTGGCCGCCGATATGCTGGCGATCACCTTTCCCTATCTGATGTTGATCTC
>CAZNML010000152.1:0-4492 GCA_964574275.1 uncultured Thiosulfatimonas sp.
AGAACAACAGCATACCAATCAGCCATACCAGCTCACGCGGCTCTTTATAGGAGCCGTACAGCAGAGCACGGGTCATGTGCAGATAGATGACAATAAAGAAGGCTGAAGCACCGGTTGAGTGCATATAACGGATCAGCCAACCCCACTCAACATCACGCATGATGTACTCAATCGAATTGAATGCTTCTGCGGCACTTGGTTTATAACTCATAGTCAACCACAGACCGGTGACGATCTGTGACACTAGAACCAACAGCGCTAAAGAACCAAAGAAATACCAGAAGTTGAAGTTCTTAGGTGCATAGTACTCAGCAACGTGCTCGTTCCAGGTACTGACAAGTGGGTAACGGTGATCTAACCAACTTAACAAAGAGTTAGTTGGTTTTTCCGAAGAGCTATTCTTTGCCATCTAAGCTACTCCTTCTTTTTGTGGATCTTCACCAATACGAATCATGGTTGCAGATTTAAAATAATGCGGAGGAATCTCTAAGTTGGTAGGCGCAGGAACCGACTGGAATACTCGACCAGCCAAGTCAAAACGTGAACCGTGACATGGACAGAAGAAACCACCCTGCCAGTCCGCACCGACATCAGGTGAGCCGATTGATGGACGATATAGTGGTGCACAACCCAGGTGAGTACAGATCCCCACCACCACAAAAAACTCTTCATTGATTGCGCGTGATGGATTCTGGCAGTAGTTAGGCTGCAACGAATCTTGTGATGCAGGATCGCGTAACTGCGCGTCCTGTGCACTTAAGTTGGCCAGCATGTCTGCTGTACGACGTACAACCCATACCGGTTTACCACGCCACTCAACGGTGGCCATCTGACCCGGCTGTAGAGCAGATACATCAATATCTACCGGCGCCCCTGCCGCCTTAGCCTTCTCACTTGGCTGCCATGAACTGACAAATGGCACCGCGGCGAATGTTGCGCCTACGGCACCAACAACCCCGGTTGCCCCTGTTAGGATTTTACGACGCTGTATATCTACGCGTGTATTCTTATGTTTTGCCGACATATCTTTGTCTTCCTATTGTTGACAAGCAAATTCCCTTAATTCTACCTAAACTAGAGTAAAACTTAAATCATTATCTTCTTATATGAAGCCAAATAAATTTTATCTATGGCGATAATTATTTATCTAATTAACTGATTTCTGGTGATTAAACCGGATTGTTGACATCGATAAAGTGGCACTCTAAGCCGAATTTTTCAGCCAAATGTTCACCTAAAGCTTTAATTCCCAAACGCTCGGTGGCGTGATGTCCGGCCGCCAGATAGTGAATCCCCCCCTCTTGAGCCAGATGGGTGGTCTGCTCCGACACCTCTCCACTGATATAAACATCGGCCTGCCACTGCAGCGCCTGGTCAATATAACCCTGCGCACCACCGCTGCACCAGGCAATGGTCTGTACCTGCTGCGGCCCACCAGGTAGGTGCAACGCCGGACGCTCCAGACTGACAGACACTGTTTTCACAAATGACTCAATCGATACCGGAGATGCCAATTTACCCAAACGCACCAGACCAGGCTGTGGCGTAATATCTTGCAGCTGCCACAGTTTGCCCAACATGGCGTTATTGCCCAACTCGGCATGGCCATCCAGTGGCAGATGGTAACCCAGCAGATTAATGTCGTTCATTAACAGTGCTTTGATTCGGCGCTGTTTAAAGCCGACAATCTGCTGCGGTTCACTTTTCCAGAAATAGCCATGGTGCACTAGAATGGCATCCGCATTCAGCGCGATGGCCTGATCAATCAATGCCTGGCTGGCGGTCACACCGGTGACAATGGTGTTAATCTCGTCTTTACCCTCTACCTGCAGACCATTCGGTGCATAGTCCTGATAGTCAGCAAGCTGTAAAAAGTCCGCCAAATACGCAGTCAGATCATCTCTTAACATGACATCTCTCTCCTAAGGGTTAAAAACAAAAAACACAGAAATTTTAGATAAAAAAAACCACCAGGCCTGGTGGTTTTTTTACTCAAGATTTTAAACTAGTCTTTTACACGATAGCGTGCTGACATCGCATGCGCCTGCAGCCCTTCGCCATCGGCTAAAACACCCGCTACCTTACCTAAGGTATTCGCGCCTTCAGCCGAACACATAATCAGACTTGAACGCTTCTGGAAGTCATACACACCTAATGGCGATGAGAAACGTGCAGTACGTGAGGTTGGCAGTACGTGGTTTGGACCAGCACAGTAGTCACCCAGAGCTTCCGCAGTATAACGACCCATAAAGATCGCACCTGCATGACGGATTTTAGGCAGTAGCGCCTGTGGGTCTTCAACAGACAGCTCAAGGTGCTCCGGAGCAATGATATTGATCATCTCAATGGCTTGCTCTTCATCGTCAACCACGATAATCGCACCACGATCGTCCAGTGCTTTACGGATAATTGGCTCACGCGGCATGGTCTCTAACAGACGGTTCATGCTCTCATAGACCTTTTCAGCGAACTCCGCATCCGGAGTGACCAGAATAGACTGTGCATCTTCATCGTGCTCCGCCTGTGAGAACAGATCCACCGCAATCCAGTCCGGATCGGTTTTACCATCACAGTAAACCAGAATCTCAGAAGGTCCGGCGATCATATCGATACCAACCGTACCGAACACCATACGTTTCGCTGTGGCCACAAAGATGTTACCCGGACCAACAATCTTATCTACTGCCGGTACGGTCTCAGTGCCGTATGCCAGAGCGGCAACCGCCTGTGCACCACCCAGGGTATAAACCGCATCCACGTCACAGATCGCTGCTGCAGCCAGTACCATATCGTTGACTTCACCATCCGGTGTCGGTACTACCATAATCAGTTTTTCAACACCGGCTACTTTCGCTGGAATGGCGTTCATAATCACCGATGATGGGTAAGCGGCCTTACCACCCGGCACATACAGACCAACACTGTCCAGAGGTGTCACCTGCTGACCCAGCATAGTGCCATCCGCTTCGGTATAGGTCCAAGACTCTTGAATCTGGTTTTTGTGATAGGAGCGTACACGATCCGCAGACAGTTGCAACGCTTCGCGTTGATCCGCAGGAATGCGCTCCAGCGCCGCCATCAATTCCGACTTAGGAATCTCCAACTCAGCACCGGTTTTCAATGTTAAACGGTCAAAACGCGCAGTATATTCCAGCAGTGCCGCATCACCTTGCGTACGAACGTTATTCACCACCTCTTTAACAATGTCATTAACCGATTCGTTAGAAACCGTTTCCCATGCTAAAAGGGTATCTAATTCTTTTCTAAAGCCTGCTGCGTTAGCAGATAAACGACGAATATTAAGCATTTTGATTCTCTATCACTGTTTGGAATTGTGTAACAATCTCATTAATCTGTTCAAATTTTGTTTTATAAGCGTGCTGGTTAACAATCAGACGCGAGCTGATGTCGGCAATGTGCTCCATTGGCACTAAACCATTCGCTTTAAGTGTATTCCCGGTATCAACCAGATCGACGATACGGTCTGCCAGATCGATCAAAGGTGCGATCTCCATTGAACCGTACAGCTTGATCAGGTCAACCTGCTCACCTTTTTCAGCGTAGTAGGCCTGTGCCGATTTTAGATATTTAGTCGCAATCTTCAGGCGGTGACCATGTGGCTTCTCCACCTCCGGTCCGGCTACCATCAATTTACATTTGGCAATTTCCAAATCAAGCAGCTCATACAGGTTATCTGCCGGCGCTTCCATCAGCACATCCTTACCTGCTACACCAATATCTGCCGCACCATGCGCCACATAGGTTGGTGCATCGGTAGCACGCACAATCAACAGACGCACATTATCGTGGTTTGTCGGGATAATTAACTTACGACTCTTACTTGGGTCTTCAGCTGGAATAATACCTGCCGCTTCTAGTAGAGGTACGGTGTCTTTATAGATACGCCCTTTAGACAGGGCAATTGTTAGTGGTTGTTTCATCTTTTCGATCAATCTTAAATTTAAATTTGGTATACAAAACGGTGCGTCGACTTCTAACCCGTTAAACGGTAAACATGCGCACCAATTTTATGGAATTTTTCTTCAATTAGCTCATAACCACGGTCGATATGATAAACACGGTTTACAACCGTTTCACCCTCCGCAACCAGGCCTGCCAGAATCAAACTGGCTGAAGCTCGTAAATCAGTCGCCATCACTGGCGCGCCTTTCAGGCTTTTCACCCCTTTAATATAAGCGGTATTGCCCTCTACTCGAATGTCGGCACCCATTCGAATCAACTCAGAGACATGCATAAAGCGGTTTTCAAAAATCGTCTCTTGGATTTTTGACTCACCGTCCGCCAGTGCATTCATCACCAGAAACTGCGCTTGCATGTCGGTTGGGAACAGTGGATAAGGATCGGTCACAATATCAACCGGCTTAATCGCTCGATCACGCATATCGACGGTAATCGAATCCTTCGTCGTCGTCACCAAAGCCCCCGCCTCGGCGAACTTCTCCAGTACCGCGCCCAGATGTTCCGGGTTGGC
>CAZNML010000153.1:0-4444 GCA_964574275.1 uncultured Thiosulfatimonas sp.
CGCCACGAATAATGACCAAGGCATCAAACGGCTTGGCACTGTGCAGTGATTCGATAGCATCCATGGCGGAGTTCAGCTCTTTCTCGACCTGCTCCCCCTGAAAAGCGCTGTAGAAGTAGGTGAACTCGCACAAGTGACTATTCTGCAGTATGTCTGCATCCGCTCTGAAGTCCCCTAAACCTGCCGCCCCAGGTGGCGCAATCACCGCAATTCTAAAGAAGTCATGCACCAGTTCCAGCTGTTTGTTAAGGGCATACAGGCCTTCAAAAATCAGCTTTTTACGAATCTCATTCAACTTGGCTTCCAGCTCGCCTAAAGTAAAACTGGGGTCGATATCCTGTACCACAAAGGAGAAGCCATACTGTTCATGAAAACTGACCTCCGCCAGCAGCAGTACCTTCTGCCCAACGGAGAACTCACTGCCGGTTTCGGTTTGAAAACGATTCAGCAGTCGTTCGGCATTGCTCTGCCAGATCATGGCACGGCAGCTGGCTAAAGTCTGTCCCTGCTCGTTGCTCTCGGAGAGCTCAAGATAGACGTGACCGCGGTTTTTATTGATATTGGAGATCTCAGCGATAACCCACATCGCCCCGGGAAAGCTGGCACGCAATGCGTTTTGAATATTTTTTAATACGACTGAGAGGTTGGTGCCCTTCTCCTGTTTATCTGTATGGCTGGCATTGTCTGTCTGCTTAAACAGCGCGCCACTATGCGGATCAGCGGGTGCTTTCTGCTCGGACGGCAACCAGCGTTGAAACTGATCGATTTGGCTTTCCAGGTCGGTTGGTACATACCACTTTTTACTGGCACCATCCCAGCGCGCGCCCAAGGCTTTAGCCTGATCTTTCTCTTTAAAGGGGACTTCAAGATAGATCATTGCTGTCTGTCCTGCATACGTTGAATCTCAACTTTGACCATCTGATGTGCGCTTTGCACCACCTCCAGTCCGGCTTCCGCTTTAAATGCGTGTTCAGAAAGGTGGCGGCGCCACATGCGCCCACCCGGCAAGCCATGAAACAGACCCAGCATATGGCGTGTTACCTGAATCAGTTTACCGCCCTCTGTCAGGTGCTGTTCAATATAGGGGTACATCGCCTGCAGCACTTCATCACGACTTAACGTCGGGCTGTCAGCGCCATAATAGAGCTGGTCCACCTCACTCAGTAGATAGGGTTGTTCATACACAGCACGCCCCAGCATAACGCCATCCACAGCGGGCAGTTGCTCCGCTTCATACTGGTAGGGGTTGAGATGAGTTAAGCCATCTTGTGGGGTTTTGATGCCACCGTTAATGCCAATGGCCAGCTCCGGGAAAGTCTGCTTGATTCTGTGCACCCAGTCATAACGCAGTGGCGGAATCTCACGATTCTCTTTCGGTGACAGCCCCTGTAACCAGGCCTTACGTGCATGGATAATCACTCCGTCAACGCCAGCGTCTCTGATCTGGCTGATAAAGTCGACCAGGGTTTCCAAGTCCTCCTGCTCATCGATACCGATGCGACACTTAACCGTAACCGGTAACGAAGTCGCCTGTTTCATGGCGGCGACATCTTCGGCCACCAGTTGTGGGCGCTCCATTAAGCAGGCACCAATCAGGTTGTTCTGTACACGGTCACTCGGGCAGCCGACATTAAGGTTGATCTCAGAGTAACCCCACTGCTCACCCAGTTTGGCACAGCTAGCCAGATCCTTGGAGTTACTGCCGCCAAGCTGTAGCACGACCGGTGCCTCTTCTGGGTTATGCCCAAGAAAACGCGGCAGGTTATCACCGTAAATAATGGCACCGGTGGTGACCATTTCCGAGTAGAGCCAGGCCTGCTTGGTCAGTGTACGGTGAAAGTAGCGGCAGTGCTTATCAGTCCAGTCCAGCATCGGTGCCACGGAGAATCCGTATGCACTGTTTGCGGCAGTCTGAGAGGGAGTTATTGAAATGGTGCTGTCGGTGTCTGTTTTCAAAGTCTTGTAGTCACAATATTTAAGGTTAGTTCCATTAAATCAATGGCGAATCTTCGGTTTTTAAGGTATTATCCCAGCTGTTTTTCAGCTAAGTAAATAGTACAAAATTTAGCTAATTATACCGAAATAATCCAAAGATACAGAGCCGCTATTGCGGCTTTTTAAATAGGCAGGCCTGTTCAAATTTTTATGAAACGTTTACCCCCTTATTTTATTGCCCCGCTACTGGCGGTTTTTTCTGCAAATGTCTTTGCTGAAGATGCGGTTGAAACCCAAGCGGTTGATCAACAGAGCGTACTGCCTGAGTGGGCTGCAACGGCGCTTGACGAGACCGAGTTTAATACTACGCTGGCCTATCGAAACTTCACTGCCGAAGGTTACTTTGAGGATTCGCTGTTCGGTCTGACCGAAGCCAGCTATGAGGGGGACGACTTTGTCATTGATGCCGGAATTGCCTATCAGAATATTGATAATAAAGGCCTCTACCTAAACCACCTGTCTTATGCTCAGGAGCATGAGTACTACGACTTTAAGGTGGGTAAATTCGTCTCCAAAGTGGGAGTCATGGATTTTTTAAGTTTTATTGATGTCTTTAATAATACCCGCGTTGAGTATTATGACGATGCCAATGTAAACATTCGTTACGCACCAAGCTGGATGGCTAAGATCGATACCTATCCGGATGAAAACACCACCTTTGGCCTCTATATTAAACCTTATGATCAAAGCAGTAACCTGTTATTTGGTGAGTCTGTTCAGGTCGGCCTGAATGCGGTGGTACCGCATCTGATTACCCACACCGGTAATGCTGATCTGGATCTGATTGGTGAGCAGGTACTGCTACCGGTGTATGAAAATGACGCTAAACCGGTGGTATCGGATTACCTGCTGGATAAGATTCCCAATGAGGATCCAAGCCTGAATAATACCTCGATCTTTCTTAACTTTGTGGTGACCGAGGATGATTACACCTTTGGTGCGCTGCACTCCAGTGCCTACTCCTCCTTTCCAACCATCAATTATGACCCTGACCTGGTTAATGCGGTTGAGGCTCTGGTAACCGATGAAGATAAAGAGGCCTATATCCAGAACTATTTGGCCGATGCGGATAATGATCCGATCTCCAATATCGACTACTTTAGATACAATCAGTTCTCTCTGTATTATGAGTCGTTTGTGGGTCAGTTCGGTTATCGCGGGGAGATCAGTTACCGTGACAAGTTCCCGCTATTGAATCAGACCAGTGGCATGTTCACGGTTGGCTTAGGTCTGGATCATCAATCGGCCTTCTATAATAACTTTGAAGTTCAGTACTCAAAATTTGATGCGGTCAATGCCGATGCTTACTACCTGATCTGGCTGGCCAGATCGGAAAAAGTGAAATTGGATGAGTGGGATGTCGGTGTACAGAATATCCTTACCTATGGGGCTTATGACAACAATGACCTGATGGCCAACTTAACCGCGCTGCAGTTTTCAGTTGACAATCTAGAAGTAACATTAGAATATTTAACCCATTCTAAACAAGAGTACGTATCTGATACGGCTTCTATTAAGTTCAAGGTAATGCTTTGAAAGTATTAACGAAATTATTTATTATCGCCGTTCTGATCGCCATTAACAGCTATCTGGTAATGGCGGTTAATATTGTTGAAACGGATGTAAAGCAGTTCTTCCCGCAGCAGACGGTTGCCCATCAGCAGAGCGTCAGTGGCGATAGTCGCTACCTGTTTGTCTCTACTGAAAACCCCGATCCGCTATATGAACTTGAAGAGAATAAATTGATTGATGGCATTCTTAATCTACCGGGTAAAGAGGATGTCTATCTGGTGTTTTTCAGCGAAAGCTCCCATGAGGAGATTATCAATAAACTCTCCAATTCGGATTACATGGGCACCTCTATTGTCGGCAACCTGCTCTCCAGCGAATTTATTGTTGATCTTAACACCTTTCTGCTGATCTTTATTCCGCTTATTATTCCGCTATTAGCACTGGTGACCTCGATAAAATTTGCCCTGAACACTCTGGGTGAGGTACTGCTGTTCTCAATGTTTATTTTAGCGGTAATCGTTTACCTGCCAATTGGGCTGAATGCCGCCTATCTGCTGGCTTTGCTGTTCTCCTATATCTATGTGTTCACCCTGGTGAATCAGGTCTACTACAATAAGTCGGATACCAAAGTTCTGGCCGTGAGTCTGTTTGCCTCGCTGATCACCACCTGGCTGAGTGCCTTCTTATTGTCCTTTTCCGGGTTTGGTGTGATCAGTGATTTCGGTCACTCTTTAATGATCTGGATCGGGGTTCTGGCTGTGTATATGGCGTTACGACTGTTTATTCGCAGTCGTACGCCGCATAATCTGGACTGGTTCAAACTCAAGGCGCCCATGGTGCGCATGCCGTATATTCATGGCTTTATTGCCAGCTCGGTCGTCGCCCTGTTAATCACGCTGTTTTTAAATCCAATTCAGGTCAATCTAAACCCTTTAGG
>CAZNML010000154.1:0-4418 GCA_964574275.1 uncultured Thiosulfatimonas sp.
GCCCGGTCGCTTCAATAATGCTTAGCCAGGAGTAACTGCTTAACATACTGAAAGCAACTGCAAACATCACCAGCAGCACCAGAGTCGCCCCCAGCAGATCAATACCACTGACCAGCCAGCTACTGAGTTCATAACCCCAGACACCACCGGAAGAGTATGGCAGCTCGATCAAGCCACCGTGTGGGTCCATATACAGATTGGCCAGGCCGCCGCCAGCGGAGATCAGCAATACCAGGCCAAACAGGCTGACACCAAAACGCAAATAGTCGGTCTCACTGCCGGAGCGGATTTTCAAGGTAATCCAGCCGGCCAACAGGATTCCAAACGGAATCAGAAAACCAAAAATCCCAAACACATACAGCACCATGGAGGAGAGCCAGGCACCGGTCTTGCCGCCGTAGTTCTGGATCACCTGAATGCCACCGGCCGAATCAAAACCGGGGTCATCCGGATGGTAACTGAACAGCACAATAAACAGGAAAAAAGCCAAACCGATACAGCTCAACACTAACGCATCTTTAAAAACCCAGTTAACGTGGTTTTTAACATCCGTTTTGCGCCGTTTCTGAGTGGGCTTTTCATCTTTTGATTTTGCGAGTTTAAGGGTCATGCACTACTTCAAGGTTTAGGATTTCAGCCAGGCCTGATCTGTTTACCCAGACCCCATTCCCAGCTGAAACGGACAGTTCTATTTTGGCGTTACGCGTTTTCTCGGTTTTAGGGCTAGTTTCTATCCTAAAAACTGCTAAAATTTTAGCACATAAGACAGATTAAATAATCATAGTTAATTTGAACAGGCCTGATCAGAGACGTCTGCTATATAGCTGAATTCTGACTTATTCAAATTTAACTTATCAAAATAAGGAAATACCATGGCAACAAAACACTGCAAACTACTTATTCTTGGTTCTGGACCTGCAGGCTATACTGCGGCTGTCTATGCAGCACGTGCAAATTTGGAACCGGTCATGGTAACAGGTATGCAACAGGGCGGTCAGCTAACGACTACTACAGAGGTGGATAACTGGCCTGGTGATCCTGAAGGCTTAACCGGCCCGGATCTAATGGAGCGTATGAAAACACACGCGGAACGTTTTGGCACAGAGATTCTGTTTGACCATATCCACACCGCAGAGCTAACTGAAAAGCCATTTAAACTGATCGGTGATTCTGGCGAGTACACCTGTGATGCCTTAATCATTGCCACAGGTGCTTCGGCCAAATATCTAGGCCTGGACTCAGAAGAAGCGTTCAAAGGTAAAGGGGTTTCGGCCTGTGCTACCTGTGACGGTTTCTTCTATCGCAACCAGAAGGTAGCGGTCATCGGTGGTGGTAACACCGCGGTTGAGGAAGCGCTCTATCTTTCTAACATCGCCTCAGAGGTGACCATTGTTCACCGTCGTGACCAGTTCTCATCTGAAAAGATTCTGGCTAAACACCTGCATGAGAAAGCGGAGAACGGCAATATCAATATTGAGTTCAACTCTACCCTGGATGAAGTATTGGGCGACAATATGGGGGTCACTGGTCTGCGTCTGAAAGACACGCAAACCGGCGATAGCAAAGAGATTGATGTAGCCGGTGTCTTTATTGCCATTGGTCACACACCGAATACCGGCATCTTCGATGGCCAACTGGAGATGGAAAACGGTTATCTGAAAGTTGAAAGCGGCCTGCAGGGTAACGCGACCCAGACCTCTATCCCGGGTATCTTCGCTGCCGGTGACGTGATGGACCAACACTATAAGCAAGCCATCACCTCTGCCGGGGCCGGTTGTATGGCCGCTCTGGACGCTGAAAAGTATCTGGACAACCTGTAATTCTCGCACCACTTTAAAACCACCTTTTCAGGTGGTTTTTTTCAAGCTTAATTTTTATAAAACGACCTGTTGATACTCAAACACACAGGCATAAAAGGATCTCATTAGATGAAAAAGACAGCTCTACTCGCACTTGGTTTAGCTTTTGGTTATCAAGCGACTGCACACGCCGCCGACCTATCAACGGTTGAGCAGAAAGCCAGCTATACCTTAGGGGCCGATTTGGCGATCAACTTTGAAAAACAGGGCTTAAATATCGACATTCAAGCTCTAGCCGCAGGTATGGAAGATGCGTTAAACAAAAAACCGATGCGATTGACCCAACAGGAGATGGAGGAGTCGATCAGCACGGTTAAGAAGCAGATTATGCAGAAACAGGTGGATGAGCGTAACGCACAGGGCGAAGCCAATGCCAAAGCCGGCAAAGCATTCTTAGCTGCTAACGCTAAAAAAGACGGTGTTAAAACCACTGCCAGCGGCCTGCAATATAAAGTTTTGACGGCTGGTACAGGCGCCTCTCCTACTGAAGACAATAAGCTGATTGCGCATTATGAAGGTCGCCTGATTGACGGCACGGTATTTGACAGCTCCTACCAGCGTGGCGCACCGCTAGAGTTCTATTCGAACAATGTCATTAAAGGCTGGCAGGAAGCCCTGTCGATGATGAATGCCGGAGCAAAATGGGAGGTCTATATTCCATCCAACCTGGCTTATGGTGAAAAAGGGGCCGGTAAACGCATCGGTCCAAATTCAACGCTGATCTTTACAGTGGAACTGATCTCTTTCACTACTGAAGAGTAAGGCTCACATTTCCGCCTGAAACACTCTGTTTTGGGCATAAAAAAACCCAGTTAATCACTTAACTGGGCTACCCAATAAAACGGTAAAATAAATTGCTCTTTAGAGGAGTGTTGTTTAAACAACAGGTTCCATACTAATATAACCAAATCGTTATATCAACATATTATTATGTGATTATTTTTGTGCAGAGATAAGTTTCTGTTATCAGCAAAAAACCCTTTAAAATCAATGGCCATAGCTTTTATTAAACTCCTTGAAGTGACGCTTACATCTGCTCTAATTTATACACTTCATACGCGGGTGTCTCATAGGGATGCGCTTGCTTTAGCGTGCTAACCGCACTCTCAATCAATTCAGGCTCACACACCATTTCAACCTTATACTCGTCCACCTTCTCAATCTCTCCGTGCTTGCCTAAAAATGGGTGACTGCCCGACAAAGCTCGAAACTGGCCCTCGCCTTTCACCTGCCAGCTGCAACAGTCATATTGACCGATTTTGCCGGCACCGGCATGAAACAGCGCCGTTTTAACCTGCTCCAGATGCGATTCCGGCACAAAAAAACATAATTTATACACCCGATACACTCCTTAGTTGCCTATCCAACTCAAAATTCACTACAATAGTTGCTGTTTTCCGTCTCATAACAAAGGATACCCGATGAGAGCGCTACTTTTCACTTATGCGGTAATTTTATTACTGGGCATCAGCACTTTATTAACAGAGATTCACTACTTCGCCAATATCGCCGGCTTTATCGGGGCAGTTGGTTTGTTATATACCTTTTTTAAGGATCGACCGGAAGAGGAGTCGGAGCACGCTGTGAAAATGCGTCGTTACTGGTATATCGTCTTTGGATTCGGGCTGTTTTTTAGTTTGGTTTTAGGCAGTTTATGGAATAACCAGATGGGCGGCATGATGCCGAGCTGATCACTGGCGTTAAACTCTGGATATAAAAAAAGCTCCAAATGGAGCTTTTTTTATTTTTGTCAGGCCTGATAAATTCAGGCAGAACCAGCTTTTAGAAAAGATCAATTTCACCCTCATCCATTGTCTCGGAGTTAACACGTGTCATACGGTTCTGCTCCATCTCTTGACGATGCTGCTGCACCACCATTCTCAACTGCTGGATGCGCTCTCTAAACTCAGGCTCATCCGCCACCGAAAGCTGCTTGCTCTCCTCAACAAACTGATTGACCTTCATAGAGAAACTGTTCAACTGCTCCAAGTGGTTCATAATCTGTTCAACCAACTGGCGCACAATATCTTCAAACTGCAAGGAGCGCATAGCGTCCCCCACATTGGCGTCAATCTGGTTAACAATACCGGACACATCACCTAACTTATTGGCAATACCACTGTTCATCTCTTCCAAGTCAGTCAGCATATTATTGACCTGCTGTTCAGAGGAGTTGGCCTGCTCCATGTCTTTGGAAGCGGTTTCACTGACAATATGGCGTACCTGATCAACCGTACCACGCGCCTGCTCAGCCTGCTTACGAATCTGTTCATTCAATTGATTTGAGTTCAGTGACAGCTTACGCACTTCATCGGCCACCACCGCAAAACCACGCCCCGCCTCTCCGGCACGTGCCGCTTCAATCGCCGCATTCAAGGCCAACAGATTGGTTTGATCAGCAATGCCTTTCACATCTTCCAACAGGATAAAAATCGCTTCAATCTGCCCCACCATGTCATCAATCTTATCCACGGTCTGTGAACTACGCTGACTTGAATTGGTTAACAGGCCGATCAGGTACTGCAGGACGACTTTAATTTCAGCCGAGAACTTCTGCAC
>CAZNML010000155.1:0-4381 GCA_964574275.1 uncultured Thiosulfatimonas sp.
ATGTGATTGCAAACAACGTTTTACAAAAACCGTTTACTATAATCGATGGGGATATTTCACATGAAGGCAATATTTTTCAACCAAATTACGTAGTCTTCGATTTAGATGTCAACATTTTCAAGAACTTTGCAAGCGGAGATTTTAGTCTAACTACTGAGTTTCAAAATAAACTAAAGGATTTTTTTGGGGATACAGTTGAGTTTGAATCTGCTGAAACTGTGATGCCATCTAAAGATGATGAGACTACTAATAACAAAAATTTAGGAACTTCACCACAGGTAAATAATTCTGATTCTGAATCTGTTACTCGAACTATGAGACGAACAAGTAGCGATGGAGTAATGACTGAAGAAATTATAGAAGCTACAAAAACACCCCGAGAAATTAGAAGAATGGAAGAAGTAATCACAAGTGAGCCAGAAGATTCGGCTGAAGAAAATGTTAGACGAACGATAGTTCGTTGACCAAATCTCTTGAGTTAAAAGTTTAAGTTAAGGATAAAAGATATATGCTTTTTTAAGATTTGATATCAGTATTTTGAGTAAATCTAACGGTTGCTTAGTAAATTTTTGTAGTGTTCAATAAGAGAGCGTTCAGAATTCTGTGTCGGCCTAGTTCTTCTCTAAATATCTAGTACTGGTAAGGGCTGAAAACACTAGAGACTTTTTATGGTAAAAATTACATTAACCGTAAAAAGGAAAAACCATGGCCAAAGGCATTCGTTATTCAGAAGAATCTAAGCAAGAAGCAGCTAATCAAGTTATTTATCATAACTATCCAGTAGCCGAAGTCGCAGAGCGACTCGGTATCTCATCTAAAACACTTTATAACTGGGTAAAAACCTTTTCTTATTGGCGGCAGTTTACCACCTAAATCAGTGTCCGGGATTATTAGACCACTACAAAATGAGGCTAAAAAGTATCTAGGTTTTTAGTGGCGATTCAAGTTAACTTCTTCTCCCACTTCCAAGCATGGTCAATAATAATTTCTAAGTTATTATATTGTGGCCGCCAATTGAGTTCTTTAGTGGCTTTTTTAGCATCAGCAACAAGGGTGGCAGGATCTCCAGGTCTTCGCTTACCGTTCTTAACAAAAAGAGTCTTTCCATCTTCCGAAACTACTTTTTCAACCACGTCAATAACCTGCTGAACAGAAAAGCCGTTTCCATTTCCCAGGTTGTACATTAATGCTTCTCCACGGTTCTCTCGCAGTATTTTATCTAGACCTAAAGCGTGGGCTGAGCACAGATCATTAATATGAATGTAATCACGAATGCAGGTACCGTCTTCGGTATCGTAATCACGGCCGAATACTGTGATTGAATCACGTCGGCCGGATGCGGCTTGCAGTATTAACGGAATTAGGTGTGTTTCTGGATCGTGGCACTCGCCAATTTCGCCTTCAGGGTCTGCGCCGCAGGCATTGAAGTAGCGCAGTGAAACGGAGTTTAAGTCATAAGCATCGGCATAATCTTTTAATATGCGCTCAATCATTAGTTTTGACGAACCATAAGGGTTGATTGGTATTTGCGGATGCTGTTCGTCAATCGGGGAGTATTCTGGTTCTCCGAAAGTGGCCGCAGTGGATGAGAAAATAAAGTGTTTGACGTTATGACGAATCATGACATCAAGCAGGTTAAGGGTGTTGCCGACATTGTTGCGGTAGTACTTGGCTGGGTTAACCATTGACTCTCCAACCAAGCTATTAGCGGCAAAATGCATAACGCCGTCAAATTGATAGGTTTGGAATAGGTTTTCTAGCAGGTTGATATCGGCCAGGTCGCCAACAATCAGTTTGCCGTATTTTACTGACTCTCTAAACCCCGTGCTTAAATTGTCTAATACGATCACATCGTGTCCAGCTTTAGAAAGCATTTTAACCATGTGGGAACCAATGTAACCCGCACCACCAACAACAAGTATTTGACTCATTACGCAGCCTTTCGTTTTTATTTTTTATAGCGGTTATAGTACTAGAATATTCGTAGGTTTACGAGCGTATAACTAGATTAAAAGGTCGAGTTCTGTATGGTAAACTGTTGCGATTATTGAATTAAGGATTGGCCTTGTGAAACAGTATTTAGAGTTACTTAATCATATTATTGAAAATGGTACGGATAAGGGGGATCGAACCGGTACGGGAACGCGATCGGTGTTTGGTTATCAGATGCGTTTTAATTTGCAGGACGGGTTTCCTTTAGTCACCACCAAGAAGCTGCACATTCGCTCAATCGTTCATGAACTGTTATGGTTTTTAAAGGGCGATACCAATATCGCTTACTTGAAAGAGAATGGGGTGCGTATCTGGGATGAGTGGGCGACCGAAGGGGGGGACTTGGGGCCTCTGTATGGTAAGCAGTGGGTGGCCTGGGAAAAACCAAATGGCGAGACCATTAACCAGATTGCGGAAGTGGTCGAAACTTTGAAAAGTAATCCGAATAGTCGTCGTATGATTGTTTCTGCCTGGAATCCGGCGGATCTGCCTGATGAATCGATCAGCCCGCAAGAGAATGTCAAGCAGGGGCGTATGGCTTTGGCCACGTGTCACGCATTTTTCCAGTTCTATGTCGCCAATGGCAAACTCTCTTGTCAACTCTATCAACGTTCAGCAGATACCTTCCTAGGCGTACCGTTCAATATCGCCTCCTATGCGTTGTTGGTGCATATGATTGCTCAGCAGACCGATTTGGAGGTCGGAGAATTTGTCTGGACCGGTGGTGATGTGCATCTATATAACAATACCATGGAGCAGGCAAAGACGCAGTTACAGCGCGAGCCTTATCCGCTGCCTACATTAAAGATCAAGCGAAAGCCTGAGTCCATTTTTGATTATCAGTTTGATGATTTTGAAATTGTCGATTATGAGTCACACCCTCATATTAAAGCGAAGGTATCAGTATGAGGATTGCCATGATTGCCGCAATGGCAAAAAACAATGTCATCGGTAAAGACAACGATATGCCTTGGCACCTGCCGGATGATCTGAAGTTTTTTAAGTCAAAAACAGTGGGTAAACCGGTCATTATGGGGCGTAAGACTTTCGAGTCGATCGGTTCACGCCCGTTGCCGAAGCGTCCCAATATTGTCATCTCCCGTAATGCTGGGCTGAAGCTGGAGGGGGTATCGGTATTCCAATCGGTTGAGGAGGCTTTGAAAACCTTAACTGAGTATGATGAGGTGGTGATTATGGGAGGAGGTCAGCTCTATCAGCAGATGTTGCCGCAGGCCGATCGTCTCTATCTGACTTTGATTGACGCTGAGATTGAGGGTGATACTTTTTTTCCCAACTGGCAGGAGTTGGCATGGAAAACGCTTGAAAAAACGCGACATGACACCGATGAGCGCCATGCTTACGCTTTTGACTTCATAACCATGGAAAGAGCCTGAGCAAAAATTATTTATCATGTAGCTTGCCGGTGTTCTATAAAATCTATCTGATGATTTTTCAGTCATAATTATAAGAACAATATTTAGAGGTGAGCCATGACGATCAAAATGCGTATGATTATGGGGGTTGTTGGAGCCATTCTGTTCCTACTTGCCAGCAACCTTGTCACGCAGTATTTAATTAATGAAACCAACCGTACAATTGAACAGATCATTGAGGTCAATGGCCACAAAATTTCCCTTCTAAATCGTTTAAAAAGTGTATCTGATGAGCGTGCTGTTATGCAGCGTAATCTGGTATTGGTCAGTGACCCTGAAAAAATAGCCGTTGTGAATAAGCAGCTGGATGACACGGCCAAACAGATTTTTGATATTTTTGAGTCGATGAACAAACTTGACTTGGATGCAAAAGAGACTGAGTTATATGACTCCTTAAAGGCCAATGTAGCCAGTGCCAATACCGCATATGGCAGCTTTAAGCTGGCGCTGGAAGAGGAGTTTGTTGAGGAGGCGATCGATATCCTGGTTAATGACTTCCAGGATAAATACCTGGCTTTTACCTCTATTGTCAGAGAGCTGCGTCAATATGTGATTGCTGAAAATGAGCAGGCCATTGCCCGGCTAAAAGAGGAGCAAGCTCAAGGGGCGTTCATAATCTGGAGCTGGTTGGCAATCAGTTTGGCACTCTTTAGTGTGTTTGGTTATTTTGTAGCGCGCAGTATCTTACGCCCGATCAATTCAATGGTAAAAACGCTGGATGTGATCGCCCAAAGCGGTGAATTGAGTCACCGAATTCCTGTTATTTCTAAAGATGAACTTGGTCAGGTCTCCACGGAGATGAATCACTTGTTTGATCAGATGAATTTAGCGGTCAGTGATGTTGTTGGCGTAATGAGTGAGGTTTCAGAAGGTCGTTTTGATAACCGCGTTAAAGCCGGAACAAATGGTCAGTTCCTGCAGTTGAAAGATGGAGTGAATCACTCTCTGGACCAGAT
>CAZNML010000156.1:0-4328 GCA_964574275.1 uncultured Thiosulfatimonas sp.
GTTTCCCCCTCATCCGAGGCAGGTGATGACCACGAATGGAGTGAGTTCTAAAAAACTCACGCCCACAATTCAAACACCCTTAAAAGCAAACAGGCCTGTTGAATCTAAAACTCAACAGGCCTGTTCATTTTTAGTCGCCGCTGATTTAAAAACCAGCGGTTTTCATGGCAAATATTAAACCTCTGCCAGATCACCCTTATCTTCTAACCAGGCCTTACGATCTGAGGCGCGTTTTTTATTGAGCAGCATATCCATGGTTTCATCATCACGCTGCATTGGATCCAGCTGCAGCTGCACCAGACGTCGAGTCTCGCGCATCATGGTGGTCTCACGCAACTGCTTAGGATTCATCTCCCCCAGTCCTTTAAAGCGCGTCACTTGCACCTTGCCAGGCATCTTTTCCGCTTCAATACGATCAAGAATACCCTGGCGTTCATGCTCATCCAACGCATAAAACACCTGCTTACCAACGTCGACACGATACAGCGGCGGCATCGCCACATAGATATGCCCCTCCTCCACCAGTTTTGGGAAGTGGCGTACAAACAGCGCACAGATCAGGGTAGCGATATGCGCGCCATCCGAGTCGGCATCCGCCAAAATACAGACTTTACCGTAACGCAGGCTGCTGATATCTTCCGCCCCCGGATCGACACCGATGGCGACACTGATATCGTGAATCTCCTGCGAAGCCAGCACCTGACCGACATCGACCTCCCAGGTATTCAGAATCTTACCGCGCAGTGGCATAATCGCCTGATAGGTTTTATCACGCGCCTGCTTGGCAGAACCGCCAGCTGAGTCCCCCTCGACCAAAAACAGTTCGGTCAGAGTCAGGTCGGTCTCAGTACAGTCGGCCAGCTTGCCGGGCAGCGCCGGCCCGGAGGTGACTTTTTTACGGGTAATCTTTTTGGCTTTACGACTGCGGTTACTGGCATTCTGGATAACCAGTTCGGCAATTTTTTCGGCGACTTCGGTATGCTGGTTCAGCCACAGACTTAACGCATCCTTGACCACTCCGGAGATAAACGGCACACACTCTCTGGACGACAGGCGCTCTTTGGTCTGCCCGGCAAATTGCGGCTCATGCACCTTAGCCGACAGAACAAACGCCACATTCTGCCACGCATCCTCCGGCGTGATCTTGACGCCACGCGGAATCAAATTACGGAACTCACAAAACTCTCTAATGGCATCAGTCGCCCCGGCTCGCAAGCCGTTGACATGAGTGCCACCCTGTGGCGTTGGAATCAAATTGACATAACTCTCAATCAGTGTCTCACTCGGCTCTTCCAGCCAGGTTATCGCCCAGGAGACCCCTTCATGATCGGTTTGTGCTTCACCAATAAAACCCTCCAGCGGCAGACGCTCCAGACCATCCAGTGCCGCATTCAAATAGTCCTGCAGACCATTTTCAAAGTGCCATACTTCGGTCTCTTTACTGGTCTCATCGACAAAAGTCACCTTCAGTCCCGGTGCCAGTACCGCTTTAGCGCGCAGCAGATGCTTTAACTTATTAATCGCGTATTTCGGTGAATCAAAAAAAGCCGCATCCGGCCAGAAGCGGACAAAAGTTCCAGTATTTCTCTTACCGACCTTACCGGTAACCTCCAACGGTTCCTCAACCGCACCATTGGCAAAAGCAATCTGGTGCATTTTGCTTTCACGGCGAATCTGAATCTCCACCCTGGTCGACAGCGCATTCACCACCGAGATTCCAACCCCATGCAGACCACCAGAGAACTGATAGGCTTTATTGGAGAACTTACCACCGGCGTGCAGACGCGTCATAATCACTTCAACCCCCGGCACCCCCTCTTCCGGATGAATATCAACTGGCATACCGCGGCCGTTATCCAATACACTCATTGAGCCATCCGTATAATGCGTCACCGTAATTTCACTGGCAAAACCGGCAATCGCCTCATCGACACTGTTATCGATTACCTCTTGCGCCAAATGGTTAGGGCGTGTGGTATCGGTATACATACCCGGACGTTTACGAACTGGGTCAAGGCCGGTTAAGACTTCAATTTCCGCTGCATTGTAGTTTTCGCTCACCGAGGGAACTCCTAGTGCTAAAATGGTGTGAATACAATTATTTCAAAATCATATCATAGAATTATGCCAAATCGAGACTACCATGAAGAACGCCGCGACTATCAGTTTGCACAACTGAATCGCAGCGCATTAAAAAGCGATCCTTTTCTGCAATTTTCATACTGGATGGATCAAGCCATTGAGCAGAAAATCATGGACCCAACCGCCATGTCGGTGACAACGGTGGACGGCAGTGGACAACCACATAGCCGTATTGTGCTGCTAAAAGCCTTTGAGGCGGATGGGTTTGTGTTCTACACCCATTACGACAGCGCCAAAGGGGATGAAATCAAAGCCAACAACAAAGTGTCTCTGCTGTTTTTCTGGCCGGAAATGGACCGCCAGGTTCGTATCGAAGGCACCATCGCCAAAATCAGTACCGAACAGTCGGAACAGTACTTCCAAAGCCGCCCGCGCGACAGTCAGCTGGCCGCCTATATCTCTCAGCAGAGTCAGGTCATCGCCGACCGTAAAACCCTGGAGGGCAACCTCGCAAATGCCACTGAGGACTTTGCCGGCTCTGATATTCCACATCCGCCTCACTGGGGCGGCTATAAAGTCGTGCCGCACAGCTTTGAGTTCTGGCAAGGTCGCCCAAGCCGCCTGCACGACCGTTTTAAATTTACCCAGCAGCAAGATGAACACACTCCGCAAGGGGGTATAAAGGCCTGGTCAATTGATCGCTTGTCGCCATAACGGCCCGCGTTAAACCTTATGGCACTGATCGCACCCCTGTCTACAGACTGGCAAAACATTATTGGGCAGGAGTTTACCAAACCCTATATGCAGCAATTGCAGGCATTTTTGCAGGCAGAACAAGCCAATGGTAAACAGATTCTGCCGCCGCAGGAGAACTGGTTTAACGCTTTAAACAGTACGCCTTTTGACAGGGTTAAAGTGGTTATTATCGGGCAGGATCCCTACCCCACGCCGGGTCATGCCCACGGCCTGTGTTTCTCGGTTCAACCTGAGGTCAGCCCTCTGCCCAAATCGCTGCTGAATATTAATAAAGAACTGCTAAGCGATCTTAATATTGATAACAGCCACAGCGGCTACCTGCAACCGTGGGCTGAACAAGGTGTGTTACTGATCAATGCGGTTTTGACTGTGGAGGCTGGTAACGCCAACGCCCACCAGAACCGTGGCTGGGAGTCATTTACCGACGCTATAATTCAAGCCATTAACGATCACAAACAGCACTGTGTCTTTATTCTATGGGGCAGTTATGCGCAGAAAAAAGGCCGCTTTATTGATCGTCAGCGCCACCTGGTGCTGGAATCTGCCCACCCTTCACCGCTCTCTGCCTATCGTGGTTTTTTTGGCAGCGCCCCCTTCTCAAAAACCAACCTCTATCTGCAGCAGCACCAGCAAACTGCGATCAATTGGCAGCTGCCTCAAGCGGAAGTGGGTTGCACTCAACCTCAACAGGGACAACTGTTTTAAAGCAACCGGACTCTGCGCCGACTGCTTAACCCTAATACCCCCTAAAAACCATAAATTGTGTTTATTGATTGATGCATAGAATCAGATATCAAGCCACGATGGCACGTGCTATGCTTGTTGAACTCAACTCAAAATAAGCTTAAGGACAGGCCGTGAAACAAACTACATTCTGGAGCAGAACCAAGATCAGCACACTCAGTATGCTACTGCTAGGCATGATGGTGCTCGCCGGCGTGTTTTTTACCGGCTCCTTCCTGGTAATTCAGTCTGATACGCAGGCCATTATCGATCAGTGGCATAGCTATCAGAACACCCCCTCTGTGGAGGCGGCACAGCAACTTGAAAAGGCTTTGATTGCCGTCAACAGCCTGACCAGCTATTTCATTATTGCCGTACTGCTGGCGGTAACCGCTTTTATTGGTTTGATGTATGCCACGCTGGTTATCAAAATTTCGCGCCCGCTTAAAAATATGCAAAATGGCATTACCGAAATCACCCGCAGCAATGAGTTCTCCACCAAACTGCCAATCCAGTTTCAGGATGAAGTCGGTGCGGTACTGCAAAGTTTCAATAACCTGACCGACAATCTGAAAACCACACTGGACAGCACCAATAACCAGCTTGACAGGGTGGCACAGGGTGAATTTGATCAAACCATTGAGATTGATGTCAGCGGCGACCTATTGCGTTTTAAAGACAACGTAAACGCCTCTATTCAAAGCGTTTCACAGACCATGCGCTCTCTGGAAAATGTCGCCGAGGCGATTCAAGCGGGTGACTTCTCC
>CAZNML010000157.1:0-3402 GCA_964574275.1 uncultured Thiosulfatimonas sp.
ATCTGTTTTTATTCGCTCCAATCACTTGTAATTAGGCTGTGGATGCACTATCTTTGGCGCCCCTGATTTGAAAGTACAGTTCCGACGATATTCATGACCGACACCCTCTCTCAAGCACAGCATATTTTGCAAAGCGTTTTTGGCTACGATGAGTTCCGCCCGCAGCAAGCGGCGATTATTGAAGATATTAGCCGTGGTCAGGACTGTTTTGTTTTAATGCCGACCGGTGGCGGCAAGTCGTTGTGTTATCAGATTCCGGCGCTGATGCGTGCGGGTACCGCCATAGTGGTATCACCGTTGATCGCCCTGATGCAGGATCAGGTCACAGCTTTGCAGGCCAATGGCGTCAAGGCGGCCTACTACAACTCAACCCTGGATTATGACACCGC
Source organism: uncultured Thiosulfatimonas sp. (assembly GCA_964574275.1). Taxonomy (GTDB): domain Bacteria; phylum Pseudomonadota; class Gammaproteobacteria; order Thiomicrospirales; family Thiomicrospiraceae; genus Thiomicrorhabdus. The sequence continues at coordinate 390 of CAZNML010000157.1, forward strand.
CAATCAGGTACGTATGCAACTGCATACCGGGCAGTTGGACCTGCTCTATGTCTCGCCGGAGCGGCTGTTGAAAGCTGACTTTATTCAGGAGTTGCAGTCTCTGCCGATTGCCCTGTTCGCCATTGATGAGGCGCACTGTATCTCGCAGTGGGGGCATGACTTCAGACCCGAGTATGCGCAGATGGGAAAGCTGCGGGAGTACTTTCCGAATGTACCGTTTATCGCGCTGACCGCCACCGCCGATCACGCTACCCGTCACGATATTTTGCAGCGTCTGCACCTGCATGATCCGCATATTCATATCAGCAGTTTTGACCGCCCGAATATCCGCTATACGGTGTTGGAGAAACGCAAGCCGATGAACCAGCTGCTGGCTTTTTTAGAGCTGCGTGAGCAGAAGACCCAGCAGGAGAGTGGTGTGATCTATGCGTTGAGCCGCAAACGGGTGGAAGAGGTGGCGCAGAACCTGATTGATGAAGGCTATAATGCCAAAGCCTATCACGCCGGTCTGCCGGGAGAGGTGCGCGCTAAGGTGCATCAACAGTTCCTGCGTGATGAGGTGGATATAGTGGTGGCGACGGTCGCCTTTGGTATGGGGATTGATAAGTCCAATGTGCGTTTTGTAGTGCACTACGATATGCCGAAAAATATAGAGGGTTACTATCAGGAGACCGGGCGTGCCGGACGTGACGGTCTGGATTCCGAAGCGCTGCTGCTGTTCGGTATGCAGGATGTGGTTACCGCGCGCCACTTTGTTGATCAGGTGCCGGATGAGGAGCAGAAACGCATTGAGCTGTTTAAACTCAATAGCATGGTGGCGTTCTCGGAGGCGTTAAACTGTCGCCGTAATGTGCTGCTGAACTACTTTGGCGAATCCAGTCAAAAGCCTTGCGGTAACTGTGATGTCTGTCTGAATCCGCCGCAGCTGTTTGACGCTAAAATTGCCGCACAAAAGGTGTTGTCGTGCGTCTACCGTCTGAACCAGAGTTTTGGGGTGCAGTATATTGTCGATGTACTGCGCGGAGCGAAACAGGAGAAGATTCTAACAGCCGGGCATGATCAGCTTAGCACCTATGGTGTGGGCAAAGAGTTCAGCACTGATGAGTGGCTGAGTATTATTCGTCAGTTGATTCATCTGGGTTATATCTATCAAGACATCCAAAATTACTCTATTGTGCGCTTTACTGAGCGCTCTGGCGATCTGCTGAAAGGCAAGGTGGAGCTGCAGCTGGCTCTGCCGAAAAAATCTTTTACTAAAACGGGCAGGCCTGCTAATAAAGCCGGTAAAGACAGTTTGCTGGATGCCGATCGTGAGGTGTTTGAAGCGTTGCGTGCTTTACGAAGAGAGATTGCCGAAAGTGAAGAGAAACCGGCCTATGTGGTGTTTGGTGATGCGGCGCTGGTGGAGATGGCTAAACTGCGTCCGCAGAATGACAGTGAATTGCTGAAAGTCAGCGGCGTGGGGGAGTCTAAGCTGGCGCGTTACGGTTTTGAGTTTTTAAATCTACTGCGTCAACACCCGCGATAGTATTTCACTGCTGTTAACAGGCCTGGCAGTTTTAATTGCGCATCTTTGCAAAGTCACTGTAAGCAGCGCCTAAATCACATAAAATAGTCACACTGCTCTCTAGCAGGGCAGAAACAACACCCATATCCATTAACCGTGCTGAATAAACATCCATGAACGTTTCTAAAAAAATCCCTGTCGTTATCCTGAATGGCTTTCTGGGTTCCGGTAAAACCACCCTGTTTCGAAGTCTGCTTAATCAGGCCTTGCAAAAGCAGATCTCGGTGTGCGCTATCGTCAATGACATGAGTGAGCTGGATGTCGATGGTGAACTCATTGCCAATACGGAGATGGTGGAAGAGAACGAGCAAATCTTTGAGTCGATTCCCTCCTGTGTGCTGAGCAGCAAAAAAGGCATTGAAGCGCTTGATCAGGCCCTTAACAGACTGCTCGCCAGGCAGACTCCGCAACTGGTTATTATTGAAACTTCCGGCAGCAGCCATCCCATGCCGCTGATAGAGTATTTTAAGGATCAGGCACAGACTAAACTGGTTGGCGTATTCGCACTGGTTGACAGTTTAATGTTGGCGCATGACTACGATGATGCTCAAAACCTGATCGCTCGCATGCAGCAAAACATGGCGTTAGGCAGACGAGACACCACTAACTTACTGGTGGAGCAGATCCTGTTTAGCAGCCATCTGCTTTTCACCAAGGCCGATCGTTTAGCAGAGGGCAAGCTTGAACAGATGGCCACTGTGATGCAGTCGATTAACCCCTATGTCTCGGCGCACTCCGTGCGTTTTGGTAATCTGCCGATTGAGTCCCTATTGGAACTGCCAGAGTATGATTATTATAAGGTTGCACAGTTGGCTGAGGAGTTGAAGCCGGCTTTAGAGACAGAGCAGCAAGACGACAGGCCCTATAGTTTGACCAGTAGCGTGATTAAAGATGAGCGTCCATTTCATCCGCAGCGATTGTGGGATGTTTGTAATCAATATCTGGGTGAAAAGATCTATCGCAGCAAAGGGTTTTTCTGGCTCGCCAGCCGAGATAAACATGCACTGTTATGGAATCAGGCGGCGGGGAGTATTACGCTGGAAATTGCCGGTAGTTGGCGAGCCGGGGTGGTTGAGGACGAGAATCATGGTCTTACCGAAATGGAGGTAGAGGACCTAAAAGATAAAATCGCCAAACATGCCGGACGTTTCGGGGACCGCTATTGCGATTTGACGGTGATTGGAGATCAAACACAGGTGGAGCAGTTTACCAGTGCGCTTAAATCGTGCTTTTTAACGGAAGAGGAGATCGCCTTGTGGTTGGATGGACATGAGTTTGACGATCCATGGCCTGAAAATATCGTCAGACTGAAAAGTTGAATGCTTTCAAAACTGAAATCTATAAGCTCACTGACGGAACCGATTCATAAACATCACTTCACCTGCGTTTCATTATTCATGCCCGCCAAATGTTAAAGCTGGGCGCTCACTGCTTTACCTCTTAACT
>CAZNML010000157.1:3412-4081 GCA_964574275.1 uncultured Thiosulfatimonas sp.
ATAAGGTCTCTGACGGGACCGATTCATAAACACCACTTCACCTGCGTTTCATCATTAATGCCCACCGAATATTAGGGTGGGCGCTCACTGCTTTGCCGCTTAACTTAATCGTTTAGCTTTGCTGATAGCAAACACGGCTCAAAACGGTCGACTAAAATGGTCAGGCCTGATGAATTTAATCCTCAATCTAAATCAATCCGGCCGATTTCAGGGCTTTGATTGAGTAGATGTCATAGCGGGTATTGGGGCTACTGATCTCGGCATTGGGTTGAATGTCTATAATAATGCCTGGCGTCCGGCCTGGCTGACCTTATCCGCAGTAGATTTTTTTGTGTTCAGCTAAAGTTAATTTTCAGGGTGTCAGGTTATTATTTTTTTTAAATTGACTAAGTAAAACAGCTGTTTTAGGATGATTTTTACATTCTTTTTAGGCCGTAAGTGAAAACTCAATATGACCGATATATTGTTAGAAGTGTTCCGCGCTTTAGTGGTAGGTATTATCCTGCTGTCCTTTTTTCAAGTGAGAGATAAAAAAGAGATTTCCAGTATTGATGGCTGGCCCTATATCGTGCTCGGCTTTGGCTTTCTATTTTTTGCGGTATTGATTGATATTACCGATAACTTCGAGCAGTTGAATCGCTTTGTTGTCATTGGTGATACTGAAGTCCA
>CAZNML010000157.1:4091-4318 GCA_964574275.1 uncultured Thiosulfatimonas sp.
TTGGTTTTCTGTTTATAGCCTATGGTATCTGGAAATGGCTACCCAGACTGCTGGAATATACCCGCTCAAAAGATCAAGAGCTTAGGGTAAGCCGAGGTCATCTGTCTAAAATGGAGTCCAGTTTGCGTGAGGCACAGGAGCTTGCGCATCTGGGAAATTGGGATCTTGATCTCGCCACAGGTCAGGCTAGCTGGTCAGATGAGGAGTTTCGTCTACTCGGTTACGAG
>CAZNML010000158.1:0-4272 GCA_964574275.1 uncultured Thiosulfatimonas sp.
GCCAGAGGCACCTTGCGCATATGCACTTTAAGAATCTGTTCACGACCGCGAATATCCGGCAGACCAACTGTAACTTGACGGTCAAAACGACCAGGACGCAACAGTGCCGGATCCAGTACATCTGCACGGTTAGTCGCGGCAATAACGATAATTCCTTCATTACCTTCAAAACCATCCATCTCAACCAGCATCTGGTTCAATGTCTGTTCACGCTCGTCATTTCCGCCGCCCATTCCAGAACCACGGCTACGACCTACCGCATCAATCTCATCGATAAAGATAATGCAAGGTGCATGCGCTTTGGCCTGCTCAAACATATCACGCACACGCGACGCACCCACACCAACAAACATCTCTACGAAGTCCGAACCGGAGATGGTAAAGAATGGAACTTTCGCTTCACCGGCAATCGCTTTCGCCAGTAGAGTTTTACCGGTACCAGGAGGCCCTACCATTAGAACACCACGCGGTACATTACCACCCAGGTTCTGGTATTTGCTAGGATCTCTTAAGAAGTCAACAATCTCACCAACCTCTTCTTTCGCCTCATCGGCACCCGCAACATCATCCAAAGTCACTTTCACCTGATCACTGGTCAGCATTTTTGCCTTACTTTTACCAAATGACATTGGACCGCCTTTACCACCGACGCCACCGCCCATCGATTTCATAAAGAAAATCCACACACCGATCAGCAATAACATCGGGAACCAGGAGATAAAGATCTGCATCAACACACTCTGCTCTTCAGGCGGGTTGGCTGCAATTTTTACACGATTGTCCAACAGGTCACCCATCAGACCAGGGTCACCCGGGTTATAAGTTACAAAACTATCACCGTTAACATAGACACCGCGGACTGTCTGCCCTTCAATATTAACCTTACTGACCTGGCCCTGATGCACTTGATCGATAAACTCAGAGTAGTCCAATCGACTCGAATTTTGTTGTGCCTTATTACTAAAATGGTTAAACACAGACATCATGATCATCGCCACGACCGTCCATACCAACACATTTTTTAACATATCATTCTTCATAGGTGACCCTTAGAACACAAAATTTTAACTTTATATAATCTTAACACAAATCTTCATAAACTTATTTTATGAATCATTGGTTTTATTAATTGGCATGGCTACTTCTTGCCACGTGCCAATAGATAGATCTCTTTACTGCGTGGACGTGAAGCCTTAGGTTTACGGGTAATGACTTTGCTGTATTTCTCTTTTAAGGTTCGCAACAGCTGATCATAGCCCTCACCCTGAAACACCTTCATTAACAGATCACCATTCGGTTTCAGCACCTGGTCAGCCAGTTCTACACATAACTCAACCAGATACATTGCCCTGGGAATATCGACGCCCTTATTACCGCTCATATTCGGCGCCATATCGGACATGACCACATCTACATCACGCCCAGCCAGAGAAGACAGTAGATTCTCATAAACCTCATCCTCTCTAAAGTCTCCCTGAATAAAGGTCACGCCTGCAAAGGGTTCAACCGGCAGAATATCAAGAGCGAACACTTCACCACTGCGGCCAACCTTATGTGTGGTCCACTGAGACCAGCCACCCGGTGCTGCCCCCAGATCAACCACACACATCCCCGGCTTGAACAGGTGATCTTTGTCGTCAATCTCTTGTAACTTATAAACAGCTCTGGAGCGCCACCCCTCTTGCTTGGCCATATTTACATAATGGTCATCAAAATGTTCTTTTAACCAACCAGCACTTGATTTACTTCTCGCCATCTAACTTTTTCTACTACAATATGCGTTAAATAATTTAATAGTTACTAACTCTGGACGTTTCAATGAGCCAACCTGAAAAACTTACAATCAATCAAAAGAAATATCTTCGTGGCATTGCACACGGTCTCAATCCAATGATTACTATTGGTGCCAAAGGGGTGACCGAGAGCCTAATGGCGGAACTTGAAAACACCTTGAGCCACCATGAGATTCTAAAAATCAAAATGGCCGCTGCAGATCGAGACGACCGTAAATTGATCGTTGAACATATCATTAACGAAACCGGTGCTTTACTGGTACAAACAGTCGGTAAGATTTGTGTAATCTACCGCCAGAACGAAGATACCGAACTGCCACTTCCTAAAAAGTAAGCATGTCAGTGTCATGGTGCAAAGCCATGACACTCACTGCTAGACCACCTGATCCAGACCAGTCGCCAAATCCCGTTTAATATCTTCTATTGATTCCAAACCAACTGATACACGAACTAAATTATCGGTAATACCCGCTTTAATGCGTGCTTCAGGCTCAACTCGACTATGGGTTGTGGTCGCCGGATGGGTAATACTGGTTTTAGCATCACCCAGATTAGCCGTAATAGACAGCATGACCGTGTTGTCAATCACCTTCCAAGCTTCATCTTTCCCGCCTCTGACACGGAAGCTGACCAGGCCACCTCCCGCATCCTGCTGTTTGCAAGCAAGATCATATTGAGGGTGAGAAGTTAGACCTGGATGAAACACCTGCTCAACCGCTGGGTGCTGTGACAGCCATTCAGCTAACTTCTGTGCATTATCACAGTGCGCCGCCATTCTAATTGGCAGAGTCTCCAAGCCCTTCAAGAAAATCCAGGCATTAAACGGACTCATCGATGGACCAGCAGTACGCATAAAGCCACGTACCTCTTCCCCCACTAACGCCTCAGAACCGACCACGGCACCACCAATTCCACGACCCTGTCCATCCAAGAACTTGGTCGCCGAATGAATCACAATATCCGCACCCTGCTCTAATGGACGCTGCAGAATCGGCGTGCAAAAGCAGTTATCCACAATCAGTAAGGCGCCACTCTGTTTTGCCAAAGCCGAAATGGCAGCCAAGTCGGCAACTTCCGTTAATGGGTTTGACGGCGTCTCCAGAAACAGCGCTTTGGTATTCGGCTGAATCGCTTGTTGCCACTCGCCGATATCCGTTTGCGAGACAAAGCTCACCTCTACACCAAATTTTGCTAGATACTTGGTGAACAGGACTTTTGTGGTACCAAAAATACTCTGTGAAGAGACGATATGATCCCCCGCTTCGCACAGCGCCATAAAGGTCGACAAAATGGCAGACATTCCGGAAGCGGTACCGACACAGGCTTCACCACCTTCCATTGCTGCCAGACGGTTCTCAAAAGCACGCACAGTCGGATTGGTAAAACGAGAATAGACATTCCCCTTCTCCTCACCACTAAAACGTGCTGCCGCCTGTGCAGCAGAATGGTAACGGAAGCTGGAGGTAGGAAAGATCGCTTCACTGTTTTCCTGCTCACCCGTCTGATCATATCCCGCTCTGACTGCGAGCGTTTCTATCTCAAATTCTTGCATATCTGTCTCTGCTAAAGTTAACGGCAAACCGACTAACTGCCGTTATAAATCCCAACAGGCTCTTGTCCCGCTGACTGCTTTTTACTTTGTGCACTGTCGTTACGAGAGCTATCAATAGATGCCAGGTACTCTTCAGTAATATCACCGGTGGCGTAGATACCGCTGAAGCAGGAAGTATCAAACTCTTTAATCGTTTCACTGCCTGCACCCACCGCTTCTACCAGATCCTCTAAATCCTGATAGATCAGTTTGTCCGCACCGATATATTCGGCAACTTCATCAACGGTACGACCATTGGCAACCAGTTCGGTTGGCGACGGCATATCAATACCGTAAACATAAGGGTAACGAACTGGAGGCGCAGCAGAAGCGAAATAGACCTTTTTAGCGCCCGCTTCTCTTACCATCTCAACAATCTGACCTGAGGTGGTACCGCGTACGATAGAGTCATCCACCAGTAGAACATTCTTGCCTTCAAACTCCAACGGAATCGGGTTCAGTTTCTGACGTACTGATTTTTTACGTAACTGCTGTCCAGGCATAATGAAGGTACGCCCGATATAACGGTTCTTCATCAAACCTTCACGATAAGGCACACCCAGTTTAGATGCCAGCTCCAATGCCGAAGTACGACTGGTATCCGGAATCGGCATCACCACATCAATACCATGATCTTCCCACTCACGGGTAATCTTCTCAGCCAACTTCTCACCCATACGCAGGCGAGACTTATAGACAGAGATATCATCGATCATTGAATCAGGACGCGCGAAGTAGACGAATTCAAAGATACATGGCGAGTAGGTCGGGTTTTCAGCACACTGCTGGTAGTAGATTTCACCCTGTTCGGTAATCACCACCGCTTCACCTGGCGTCAGATCTCTCTCCAGCTCAAAACCTAGACCGTTTAATGCCACGGATTCAGAA
>CAZNML010000159.1:0-4140 GCA_964574275.1 uncultured Thiosulfatimonas sp.
AAGTTAGGTGGTCAAACCTATGCTGAAACCTTTGCTTCGGGTACTCGTCAACTGGGTTCACCGCAATCGATCGGTATGGGAACCATTAATGCGGGGTCACTGGAGTACTCCAATGTGGATGTGGCGGGTGAACTGGTGAATATGATCCAGACTCAGCGAACTTACCAGGCTTCTGCTCAGGTTATTTCAACCTCACAGACATTAACGCAGACAATCTTAAATCTATAATTAATAATCTTTTTCTGGTCTTGCCGGCATCTTTTTGCCGGCTTTTTTGCCGCCCGGCAATATCTACCCATATAAGTTTATCGGCCACGTCCTAAACTTCTTTAGCCCTTATTTTTCTTTTTTGGCACAAACTCTGCTAAAACCTGTTTGATTAGAAAAAAAGTGTCAAAACGCTAACACACAAAGGAAAGAGTCTTTTGTTGCGGCCATATAAAACAGACAGGCCTGTTCAATTCAAAGACTCAAACTCTGGTTAATGTAAGACGGACTCCGTTTTGCATTAACCTTTTTACAGAATTTAACTAACGTTAACTGGAGTGTTGATATGGATCGCATGCTGTATATCTCAATGAGTGGTGCGAAAGAGGTCATGCTTTCACAAGCCAATAATGCAAATAATTTGGCGAATGCGAGTACCGATGGCTTTAAACAGGACTTTAATGAGTTCCGTGCTCAGCATGTTCAAGGTCCAGGTCTGCACACTCGAACCTATTCACTGGATGAACGCCCGGCAACCGACTTTACCGCAGGAGCGGTTAAGGTCACGGGCCGTGAGCTGGATGTGATGACTAAGCATGACGGTTTTATGGCTATTCAGACACCACAGGGTGATGAAGCCTTAGTGAGAACCGCCAGTATGCAGTTGACGCCTGAAGGTGATCTGGTTGATATTGTTGGTAATCCGATTTTGAATACCGGTGGGATTCCAATCAATATTCCACCCTCTAGAAATATTACCATTGGTGATGACGGTACCATCTCGATTGTACCGGAAGGCTCACCAAGTAATGAGCTGGTTATTTTGGATCAGTTGCGTTTGGTACAGCCGGATATGAAGCAGCTGCAGAAAGGGGAGGATGGCTATATTCGTCCTCGAGCAGAGGCTGGCGAATTGGGACAGGCGAATATCAAGGTGTTAAGTGGTGCTTTGGAGAGCAGTAATGTGAATACCGCTGAGGCTTTGGTCAATATGATTGAGTTGTCCAGAAAGTATGAGATGCAGGTGAAGATGATGTCGACCGCGAAGTCCCATGCACAGAAATCAGACTCGATTCTATCGCTTAGGTAGTCAGGAATAGGAATTAGGAGACCATTATGAATCGTGCTTTATATGTAGCCAAAACGGGATTGGAAGCTCAGCAGACTCGCTTAGCTGCGATCTCTAATAACCTGGCCAATGCCAATACCTATGCTTATAAAACCGGGCGTGCAGAGTTTCATGATCTGATGTATCAGAATGTTCGCCAGCCGGGGGCACAAGCTTCTCAGGATGAAGCCAATACGCTACCGTCTGGTTTGCAGTTGGGAACCGGGGTAAAGACGGTTGGTGTTCAAAAGATCCATACTCAGGGTAATCTGATTGTGACCGATAATCAGCTGGATATTGCCATTGAGGGCAAGGGCTTCTTCCAGGTGCTGGATGCGAATGGAAATCTAATGTATACCCGTGATGGTTCGTTTGAGGTGAATCAGAACGGCGATCTGGTGACCTCTTCCGGTTATCTGCTTGAGCCCAATATTAATATTCCGCAGGACACGACAGATATTTCCATTACCAGCGACGGGGCGGTGTTTGTCACCCAGCCTGGTAACACTCAGCAACAGCAGGTCGGTCAATTGGATCTGGCAACCTTTATCAACCCGGCCGGCCTGGAGTCGTTGGGGAGCAACTTCTTTGCTGAAACCACCGCCAGTGGTGTGCCGAATGTAAATAATCCACAAACGGCTGAGGCTGGCAGTGTTTTGCAGGGGGCTTTAGAGGGGTCAAATGTGAATACCGTTGAAGAGTTGATCGGTATGATTGAGGCCCAGCGTACCTATGAGATGAATTCGAAAGCCATTTCAGCTGCGGATGGCATGATGCAGTACTTAAATAATAATACCTAGTCGTGATTAAGCTTTTAGAGACTAAAGGGGTATAGAGATGTTAATGAATAATAGAGTAACTTTACTTGGTTCAGCAGCGCTAGCGATTTCCGTGCTTTCGGGGTGCAGTGCCACACCTGAGCGCGTGCAGAATATGAGTTTTGAGCCGAGTTATCCGTTGAATATTCCGCAACAGGTGGAGACGCAGAACGGTTCTTTGTATCAGGCGGGCGCCATGACGCTGTTTGATGACTCTCGGGCGCATAAGATTGGTGACATTATTACCATTGCTTTGACTGAAAAGTTTGATGCCAAGAAAAAAGACGAAGCCAAATATGATAAATCTAATACTCAAGACTTTGGTGTGTCGACCCCGCTAAATTTAATGGGGCGTTCAGCGGATCAGGCCTATTCAGGGTTTGGTACTTTGGGTGTGGGTTATGGTTCTAAAGGCGCCTTTGCCGGTAAAGCGGATGTGAAACAGAATTCGAGTATGTCGGGCTCAATTGCGGTGACTGTGGTTGAGGTGATTCGTAATGGCAATTTGGTTGTGCGCGGAGAGAAGCGTTTGACAATCCATGATGGCGATGAGTTGATCCAGTTTGCTGGCATTATTCGTCCACAGGATATTCGCCCAGACAATACCATTGATTCAACCAAGGTGGCGGATGTACGTTTAGTTTATAAAGATGTCGGCATTTCCGGTGACACCAACCGTCCAAGTGCTTTGACTCAGTGGATGAACAAGTACTGGCCGATTTAACACTTGTAAAATTACTTACTATATTTGTAACTTTATGATATAGTTAATAAACATCAATGAACTGAGCTGTTTTAGCAGCTTGTTTTTTGATGGTCATGTTTATACCAGTCTGTTTTTAACATCTCCTTTTTGCAGGCTGGTTTTTTCTTTTTTCTCTGTTTTTCACCAGGCCTGGTTACTTTCAAACAAGATTGTATCGACCAGTTCACTGTTTTCTTTAAGTGTTCTTTAATAAAAATGATCTTTTGGCATGTCCAGTGCTAATAATCTAATCAGATAAATATATAAAAATTATTAGATAGCTAAATGCTAGTTAAAACATGTAGTTATTGCTTTAATTGGAGAGTAACAATGTTGACCAGAAAGATCGTCATGATTTTGACAATATCCCTGTTTTGGAGTGTGGCCTCTTATGCGGAGCGCGTCAAAGATATCGCTAATGTGGCGGGCGTGCGTGATAACCAACTAGTGGGTTATGGCTTGGTAGTCGGTTTAAATGGTTCTGGGGATAAGACCCCGTTTGCCGAGCAGAGTCTGCTAAGCATGTTAAATAAATTCGGGATTCATGTACCACCTGGCGTTAAAACCAATTCTAAAAATATCGCTGCGGTTGCGGTACATGCAGATCTGCCTGCATTTGCCAAGCCAGGCCAGAAAATTGATGTGACGGTGTCTTCACTGGGGAATGCTAAAAGCCTGCGCGGGGGGACTTTATTGCTGACACCTTTAAAGGCGGTAGACGGTAATGTATACGCTCTGGCGCAGGGTAACCTGGTAGTAGGTGGCTTGGATGCCAGCGGGGCAGATGGTTCGCGTATCACCATTAATATTCCAAGTGTCGGGCGTGTGCCGGATGGTGCTATGGTTGAAAAAACGGTGAATACCGGCTTTGATTTAGGTAATACCATTACCTTGAACCTAAAGAATTCTGACTTTACTACAGCTACTAATATGGTGAACTCGATCAATGAACTGCTGGGAGAGGGCACCGCCAGTGCGCTGGATGCGGAATCAATTGAGGTAATGGCGCCGCGTCTACCCAATCAACGCGTAGCTTTCTTATCGGTGTTAGAGAATATTGAAGTAACGCCGGGGCAGGATGCGGCCAAGGTGATTGTCAATTCGCGTACCGGAACGGTGGTGATTGGTCAGCATGTTAAAGTAAAACCCGCTGCGGTGACACACGGCGGGCTGATTGTCAAAATAGGTCAAAAGTATGATGTCTCACAGCCGAATCCGTTTGCTGGTGGTGAGACGGCAGTGGTGCCTGAAACATCGGTTGA
>CAZNML010000160.1:0-4115 GCA_964574275.1 uncultured Thiosulfatimonas sp.
AAAGATTGGGGAGTGGAGTTCTTGAGCCTGCTGGCACCCCTGGCACCGCGTTACTACTCGATCGCTTCGGCGCCGGTGGCGGTCGGTGATGAGGTGCATCTGGTGGTGAAGCAGGTGGTCTATCAAAATGCCGATGATCACAGCCGGCTGCATTATGGCGTGGCCAGTACTGCGATCAGTCAGCTGCAAGCGGGTGATCCGGTCGAAGGCGAGCTGAAAAACAATCCCACCTTTCAGCTGCCTGAAGATTCAAGCACACCCATTATTATGATGGGCGCCGGAACCGGCATTGCCCCCTATATCGGTTTTCTACAGCAGCGACTTGCGCAGAGCGGCGCTGGAAAAAATACGCTGTTTTTTGGCGAAACCGAACAGGCCTGTTCATTTCTATTTAAAGACTATTTGAATGCGTGTGTTACTCAGGAAGATCTGTCTCTGTTTACTGCTTTTTCGCGTGATCAGGCAGAAAAAGTCTATGTGCAGCACCGTCTGCTGGAGAAGGCGGAGTTCTTGTGGCAACAGGTCGAGCAGGGCGCACATCTCTATATCTGCGGCAGTCAGTACGGTTTAGCTGAGGATGTTAAAGCAGCCTGGTTAAAGATTATTATGCAGTTCGAGCAGGTTGATTTGGAAAGTGCTGAGCAGACTTGGCAGGCCTGGCGCAAACAGAAGCGTTTGCAGATGGATGTCTATTGAGTGGTGATGGAAAACAGACAAACTTATAAAAAAGGGCGATTCAAATAATTTGAATCGCCCTTTTTTATTGGTCTGGATTTAACCAGGCCTGGTTAGCAGCTTATTTAAAACTCAGTTTAAAGCCGGCGGCTTCCAGGTGTTTGGCTTCACTTTCTAAATCAAGACAGCTTAAAGGGTGTTTTTTCAGCCACTTATCTTCAAACTCAAGGTGAATCTGGTTATCTTCATCGATATAGAACAGCGGTTCAATGCTCTCAAAATCTCGTCCGCGATGAATGCGCACCGCTAAACGTAGCAGAATGGTGAGATGAATCACCTTGTCGCGCTCAATCTCGATCTCATTAAAGGCGCTATCAATAAATTTACCACGATGGTTAAGCAGCATCGCACTCAACAGCTGTTGTTCCTGTTGGTCAAAGCCGGCCATCTCCGCCTGTGAGATCAGGTAGGCACCATGGTGACGATAACGCTTGTAACTGATGGCGATGCCGCACTCGTGCAGTTTCGCCGCCCAGATCAGCAGTTTTTTAAGGTCGTACTCCGATTTACGCAACTTCCAGCTGTTGTGGGCCTGCTTATAGAGAGACAGGGCGGTATGAGCAACATGATCGGCCTGTTGCGTGTCGACTCGCATCCACTTCTGCATCGCATTAACGCTGACCTCACGCACGTCTTCAGCATACAGACGGCCCAGGGTATCGTAGACCAGACCTTCACGCAGGGCATTGGATGAGACCTGCATCTGTTTGATCTTGAGCTCTTCAAAGGTGGCGATCAGTACTGCCAAGCCGCCTACCAGAACCGGGCGGCGTTCATCTTTTAGCCCCTCCAGTTGCACTGTGGCCGCAGAGCCCTCTTTGACCAGGGCGTCACGCAGCTTATTCAAGCCTTTCAGGGTAATGCCGCTGTCGGTCCAGCCATTGGCTTCCAGGATCTGACCAATGGATTTGATGGAGCCGGAGGCACCGATGGCGGTATCCCAGCCCAGCTTTTTAAGTTTGGCCTGGTGTGGGCGCAGTGTTAAACGACAAGCGGAGACCGCTCTATCCATGTTTTCCGGGGTGATCTTGTCTTTGGGGAAGTGCGCCTGGGTCATGCTGACACAGCCCATCTCTGTAGAGGTCAGGTGATCATGTGTAAACTGGCTGCCGATAATGTATTCGGTACTGCCTCCGCCAATGTCCATTACCAGCCGCTGCTCTTCGCTGCTGGGCAGGCCGTGTGCCACACCCAGATAGATCAGACGCGCCTCTTCCTGACCAGCAATAATTTGAATGCTGTGTCCCAGTGCTTTACGGGCATAAGCTAAAAAAGCACGACTGTTTTTGGCATTACGTAAGGTGTTGGTACCCACGGCACGCACATTTTTGCTGGGAATATTTTTGATTAGCTGGCCAAAGCGTTCCAGACACTCAATGCCTTTGCTAAAGGCTTTATCGGTCAGTTTGCCGTTTTTATCCAAGCCGGCACGCAGGCGAACCATCTCTTTATGCTTGTCGATGACCTGCATCTGGCCATGCGCTTCACGGGCAATAATCATGTGGAAACTGTTGGAGCCAAGGTCAATGGCGGCGTAGAGATCGTTCTCTTGGTGGGTATCAGTCGTTTTCATAGAGTTTCTTTGTCATTTCATCTTATGTTCAATAAAACGCAATTGAACAGGCCTGCTCAAATTAGGCAGGTTTTGAGTCTTTTTTAAGATGCTTAGTTTACTCTTTTTTTGAGTGTTTAAGTAAGAAAACAGATTTAGGCGGGTGGCCTGCAACTTGTTTGCAGGCGCAGTGGTGATTATTGGCTGTATTTTTCGATCAGCGCCTGCTGAGAGCTAAAGGGTGCCAAACCATCCGGGCTGCGTTGCACATAGCTGCCATCCGGCTGCAGCACCCAGGCACCGGTATTGTCTTCCAGATAGATCGCCAGACCTTCGGTATAGACCTGCTGGAAGCAGTTTTGATCAAGCACCGGAAAACAGGTTTCAACCCGCGATAGCAGGTTGCGTCGCATCCAGTCGGCACTGGAGCAGTAGAGCTCGGGCTGGTCGCCGCTGTTTTCAAAATAGTAGATGCGGTGGTGTTCCAAGAAACGGCCGATAATACTGATCACCGTAATGTTTTCCGACAGGCCGGCAACGCCGGGGCGCAGGCTGCAGATGCCTCTGACAATCAGTTCAATTTTAACGCCGGCCTGGGAGGCATCATACAGGGCATCAATAATGCCCTGCTCCTGCAGTCCATTCATTTTGGCGATAATGCGCGCCGGTTTACCTGCACGCGCGTGTTCTGCTTCACGTTGAATGCGTTCGATCATGCCGCTCTGCAGGGTAAAGGGCGACTGCAACAACACCTCTAGATTATTGGTATCCCCCAAGCTGGTCAGCTGCTGGAAGATCTGCGAGGCGTCGCGACCAATGGAGGAGTTGGCGGTAAACAGACCGAAATCGGTATAGAAACGGGTGGTGATGTGGTGGTAGTTTCCGGTTCCCATATGGGTGTAGTGTTTGAGTTTGTCACCTTCACGGCGCACCACCAGAATCATTTTAGCGTGGGTTTTATAACCGACTACACCGTAAACCACATGCACACCCGCATCCTGCAGGCGGGTGGCTTGTATAATATTATTGTCTTCATCAAAACGGGCACGCAGTTCGACCACGGCGGTGACCTCCTTACCATTACGCGCCGCCTTTTCTAAAGCATCGATAATGGCGGAGTCCTCCCCGGTTCGATATAGAGTCATGCGAATCGCAAGTACGTCGGGATCCTTGGCCGATTGTTTAAGAAAGTCGATTACCGGCGTAAAACTGTCATAAGGGTGGTGCAGCAGAATGTCTTTGCGGCTGATCTTCTCGAACAGGCTCTCGGTCTCTTTTTTGCGGTTAAACAGCCTGAAGGTTTTATTCGGTTTCTTACGGCTTAACTGTTTAGCTGAGAAAGGGGTGAACAGCAGATCAGGTCGGTTGGCGAGATCCGGCACCGCGCTGACACGGTGCAGATTAACCGGGCCATTGACCTGATAGACGGCCTGCTCTTCCAGATTAAACTGATCCATTAGGTAGTCGACCATGTGACGTGGACAGTTATCGGCGACCTCCAGACGGATCGCACCACCGTACTCTCGGCCGGTCAGCTCACCTTGCAGGGCACTCATAATATCTTCCACCTCCTCTTCATCAATAAAGAGGTTGGTATTGCGTGTTACTCGAAACTGGTAACAGCCGGTTACAGTCACGCCGGGGAACAGAGTAGAAACATTGGCGTGCAGAATTGATGACAGGAACATAAAGTCGTTTTCACCGTCGGTCGCCTCCGGCGGCAGTTTAATCAGACGCGGCAGCGAGCGCGGCACCTGAACAATGGCCAGACCGTTGGAACGACCAAAGGCGTCCTTGCCCTCCAGGGAGACAATAAAGTTCAAACTCT
>CAZNML010000161.1:0-4092 GCA_964574275.1 uncultured Thiosulfatimonas sp.
ACAATTGAAGCTTGAATGGTGTAGTACGATTTAAGCAATTAATTTTAGGCAATAAAAAAGGCAGGCCTGATAATTCAGACCTGCCTTTTTATTTGCAAGGTGATTCAGTCTTAAGACTTATTTCACGACTTCAATTTCAACACGACGGTTTTCAGCACGACCTTCCTTGGTTTTGTTGGTCGCAACCGGCTGAGATTCACCCATACCCTGTGTTGCAATACGCTTGCCATCAATACCTTTGTTTTCCAGGTAAGTTTTAACCGCTGCCGCACGACGCTCAGACAGAGCCTGGTTATAAGCTTCGCTGCCTGTGGCATCAGTATGACCTGTTACCTTGATGTTTTTATCAGGGTTGCGTGTCATATAACCAGAATAGACATCCAGTTTTTCTGTTGCTGCTGGTTTCAGTACCGCCATATCGGTATCGAAGAAACCGCGGAATGCCGCTGGTGCATCCTCTTTCACCTCTGCAACCGGTGCTGGTTTAGGTGCAGGTGCTGGCGCAACTACTGGCTTAGGCTCTTCCCAGCCTTCACACTTAGCGATCGCTGTCTCTTTCGTCCAGTCGATAGTACGTACACAACCACCGTAACCATCGCGCACGATATAACCATCAGAGTCGACCGCGTATGCAAACTGGTCGTTACCTTTGATGCCGGTCATCATCGGCTTGGCAGCAGGTGCAGCAGCAGCCATTGGTGCGGCTTTTTTAGCAGCAGGTGCAGCTTTAGCTGTCATCGGCGCTTCACACGCAGCAATTGCGCTCTCTTTAGTCCAGTCAATGGTACGAACACATGAACCGTAACCATCACGTACAATGTTTCCATTGCCATCAATCGCGTAGGCCTTACTTGCATTACTGGCGATGTCAGCCGCTTGAACTGGCGCCATCGCAGCCATAGAGATAAGGGCTACAAGTGGAAGAAGTTTCGTTTTCATAATCTATTCCTTTTTATTAAGCCATGTGGATAAAGCCCAGTTGTGTACGCTGTTTCCACCTAAATCAAATATAACACGATCAAAATAAAGTTCCTAGAGCCTTAGCAGGAAACCTGAGTGATATAAGTAATTTAACGGCGTTTTTGAACAAAAATGAAGTTAATTTACTGGATTTAACTTTATCTCTTTCGGACGGATAAATTGAATCAGGCGACCATCTCCGGATTGCAGGTCTTGCCAGTCATCCGGCAGAACAAAGTGTGCCAGGGAGGCGGTCGGAAACAGGTGGGTCTCAGCCTCTTCGGTGTGTTTGTTGAGAAAGTTGAAAAGTCGCTCTAAACCGGGGTTATGGCCGATAATCATCAGCCGTTCGACCTCCGGTGCACCGGCAAGGATGGCTTGCAGTGTCTCCAGTTCGGCATTGTAAAGTTCATCAATAATGCGTGTTTCGGAGCCGCATTCATTGCAGATGCGTCTAAGAGTCTGCTGAGCGCGTCGAGCAGGGGAGGTTAAGATGAGATTTGGGGTCAGATTGTGTTGCAGTACCCACTTGCCGACCTTGGCGGCATTTTTGCGCCCTCTCTCCGAGAGGGGGCGGTCTATATCGTCAAGGCTTTCGTCTTTCCAGTCGGATTTTGCGTGTCGCAATAGAATCAGTTCTCGAAGTCGATTAGGCATAGTGGATTACTGACCTTCTGGTAGGGATGGCATGCAACTTAGAGTTGAATTAATTAATGCCATACTGCTGTCGATACTCAACCATCGCATCTAAGTAGTGCTGTTTTTCAGGTTGGGTTTTTAAGTATTCGATAATGTCGTTCAAGTCGATAATGCTGACTACAGGAATGCCATACTCCTTTTCCACCTCTTGAATGGCAGAAAGCTCTGACTTGCCTTTTTCCATGCGATCTAAAGCAATCAGTACACCAGCCGGTTTGGCACCATTGGCGGTAATGATATCAATCGCTTCACGAATGGCGGTGCCTGCGGTGATGACGTCATCAATAATCAAGACTTCACCTTCTAAGGCGTGGCCCACGATATTGCCGCCTTCACCGTGGTCTTTGGCCTCTTTGCGGTTAAAAGCATAGGGCTTATCGATCTGGTGATCCTGTGCTAGAGCGACACTGGTGGTGGCGGCTAATGGAATCCCTTTATAGGCAGGGCCAAACAGGACATCGAAGTCAATATTAGAGTTGGCCACCGCATCCGCATAACCTTGTGCCAGGGTCGACAACTGTCCGCCGGTATTGAACAGGCCGGCGTTGAAGAAGTACGGGCTGACGCGTCCAGACTTAAGGGTAAATTCACCCAGTTTAAGGACACCAGCTTGCATAACGAATTCGATAAATTGATTTTTGTTCATTGAGTTAACTTTATTAATTTTTTGATTGATCTATCTTATCCAAGCAAAAACCTACGGGCAAGTTTTTTACAGGAATAAGGTTTGTCTGTTAAAAGAGGCAGGGGCTATTTTGCCGCTTGCGCAAAAAGTTTGAGTTGTTGGATCTCCTCCGGCCATAGAGCCATATCAATGGTCTCCAATGTCATTGGGATCTCATCGATTCTCGGGTCCTGCATCAGCTGTTTAAACGTATCCCAGCCGATCTCTCCCTGACCTAGACTGTGGTGACGATCCAGTCTCTGCCCTAAGGTGGCTTTAGAGTCATTCAGGTGCATGCCTTTAAGGTACTCGAAACCGACCACATCGGCAAAGTCCTGCATGACACCGGCATAATCATTTTTCAGATCATAGCCCGCCGCATAGGCATGGCAGGTATCAATACAGACACCGACGCGGCTCTTGTCCTCAACCCGGTCGATAATATAGGCGAGCTGTTCATGCTTGTAACCGAGGTTAGAGCCCTGACCGGCGGTGTTCTCGATCACGGCGGTGACGCCTTCGGTCTGGTCAAGCGCGAAATTAATCGACTCCGCGATATAGTCCATGCAGACCTGTTCCGAGATCTCACGCAGATGACTGCCTGGGTGGAAGTTGAGCAGGCTAATGCCAAGCTGCTGACAGCGTTGCAGTTCATCAATAAACGCATCCAGAGATTTTTGACGTTTATCGATATCAGGGTGGCCGAGGTTAATCAGATAGCTGTCGTGCGGCAGAATCTGCTTGGCGCTGTAGCCGTACTTTTCGCAGTTGGCTTTGAACTGCTCAATGCTTTTTTCACTCAGCGGTTTAGCGACCCACTGGCGCTGATTTTTGGTAAACAGGGCAAAGGCGGTGGCGCCAATTTCATGCGCACGAATCGGTGCGTTTTCGACCCCACCAGCGGCGGAAACATGCGCGCCAATGTATTTCATAGATTTTTTCCTGTGAGGAATCTGCCAAGTTGGCACACTCTCTGCGTAGATGTCATTAAATAAGCGCATTATACAGAATAACAGCGACAGATTATTGACACCTTTAACGCGAAGTTTTGAGGTGCAACACACTTGAGGGAATGAGTATGCCAATTGATTTACGTGAAGTGGAACCTTTAGGGTCAAAAAGTGTTTTATTGGAGCAAGCGATGCGACGTCATATGAACAGTGGTCAAGCAGGCCTGGCAGATGATATGGATATGTCGGATATGGTTTCGGCCGACTTTGAGTGGTTGAATGAAGATAAGACCGCACTGAAAAACCTGGTGGCGCAGATGGACGCCTCGATCGGGCAACTGGCGCAGCAGATGCGAGAGCTTGAAACGCAATCCACGCAGTCACGCAGCCAGATAGAGAAAGAGCAGCAGTTGCTGTTTAAGCAGATTCGTACCCTGAATAATCTGCTGAAGAAGCAGGTGGATATTTTTGCTTCGGTGGAGCGTCAGATGGCGGATATTGAGATTCAGCAGAATAATCTGGTACCGCAGGTCGGTATTGGTTTGATAGCCGGTTTAATGTCGGCCGCCACGATTTTGGTGACGGCACCGTGGATGACGGTGCTGATGGAAAATATCCGTTAAGCCGTTTTAATCTTTTGAGCAGGCCTGGTTAACTCAAGCAGGCGTGCTAAACTAACGCCCACTCGAAACTGTTCAATGGGCGTTTTTTTATGCGTTTTGTCGTTAAATCCAATCAAAATATCACCCCACTATGCCAGGATAAAGATCTCTATCACCTGGTGTTAGAGCCAGAGGCGGCAGAGGAGTTGAATTATCA
>CAZNML010000162.1:0-4088 GCA_964574275.1 uncultured Thiosulfatimonas sp.
GCTGCTGATAGGCCTCTAGCATCTCCTCGGTAATCCAGGTGCCGTCCTGATCCTGACGCTCAATGGAGGCGCATTTTTTCATCACCTCGATAAAACACTGATCAAAGGTCACTACCAGATTCTGCTCCTTAATCAGCTTTTGAATGTTCTTACGCAGACTACGGCGAAATTTCAGATCATCAATCAGCAACACGCTGCGCGGGTTGGGGGTCCACCACAGAATCGGCTCACCGGGATTAAACCACGGAAAGATGCCTTTGGAGTAGGCGCTTAACAGCCACTCGGGAGTCAGGTCGCCGCCAATGGCAAGCAGCCCGTCCGGGTCGGTCATGGCAAGGTTGGTGGGTGGAAAAATGACCGGCTTTTGATCAAGCCAAAAAGGTTCGTTTTGCATAGTGTCGCTGTGTGTGGGCAAATAATTTTTACCGAGATTCTTTTAAACAAATTTTTAATTGAGCAGTTAGAATAACATAATTGTTTTTCTCTCTCAGGGCGTTATCGATCAATGCGCGCTATTTGGGTTTTTAACCACTAAAATATAAGAAAATTTATCACGATTTATGACGCAATTTGTCCACCTTCATGTCCACTCAGAATATTCCGTTATTGACAGCACCCTTGGGGTCAAACCGCTGGTGTCGATGGCTAAAGACCTCGGTCAGCCTGCCATTGCCCTGACCGATCAGACCAACCTGTTTGCTTTGGTTAAGTTCTACAATACGGCGATCGGTTCCGGTATCAAGCCGGTGATTGGTTCGGATATCTATATTGAGGATGAAGATGGCTCGGTCTTTAAAGCTTCACTGCTGTGTCAGAACGAGCAGGGTTACCTCAATCTCTCTCACCTGATCTCCATGAGTTACCTGCAGAACCAGAAGCTGTATCAGCACGATACGGTGCCGCTGATTAAACGCGAGTGGCTGGCGGAGTTCAATGATGGGCTGATCGTGCTCTCCGGCGGGCGCGAAGGTGATATCGGGGTGGCGATTCTGGCGGAAAAACCCAATCTGGTGGCCAAACGCGCCACCTGGTGGCAGACCCACTTTCCCAACCGTTTCTATCTGGAGCTGATCCGTACCGGTCGCGACAAGGAGGAAGCCTATATCAGCGGCGCGGTCGATGTCTCTTTGCGTTATGAGTTGCCGGTGGTGGCGACCAACGATGTACGTTTTGCCGCGCCGGAGGACTTTGAGGCGCATGAGGTGCGAGTCTGTATCCACGACGGCTATGTGCTGGAAGACCCGAACCGACCCAAACGTTACTCCGAAGAGCAGTACTTTAAAACCTCGGAGCAGATGATTGCGCTGTTTGATGATCTGCCGGAGGCGATTGAGAACACGGTGGAGATCGCCAAACGCTGCTCGGTCGATCTGACTTTGGGCACCTACTTCCTGCCGGACTTCCCAGTGCCGGAAGGCATGACCATGGACGAGTTCTTTGTGCAGGAGAGTCACAAGGGGCTGGATGAGCGTCTGGCGTTCCTATTCGGCCACCTCTCTGCTGAAGAGCAGGCGCAGAAACGTCAAGAGTATTACGACCGTATTAAGTTCGAACTCGACATCATCTTGCAGATGGGGTTCCCGGGTTACTTCCTGATCGTTGCCGACTTTATTCAATGGGGTAAAAACCAGCTGATTCCGGTGGGGCCGGGGCGTGGTTCCGGTGCCGGCTCGCTGGTGGCCTACGCGCTGAAAATCACCGACCTGGACCCGATTGAGTACGACCTGCTATTCGAGCGTTTCCTTAACCCGGAACGTGTCTCCATGCCCGATTTCGATGTCGACTTCTGTATGGATCGCCGTGATGAGGTCATTGATTATGTGTCACGTCACTATGGGCGCGACCATGTATCGCAGATTGTTACCTTTGGAACCATGGCCGCCAAAGCGGTGGTGCGTGATGTAGGGCGTGTGTTAGGTCTTGGTTATGGCGTGGTGGACGGTATCGCCAAACTGATCCCGAATGAGCTGGGGATCAAGTTAAAAGACGCCATTGAGCAGGAGGAGGACCTGCAAAACAAACGCGACAATGATGAAGATGCCGCGCAGCTGCTGGAGCTGGCTTTAAAGCTTGAAGGCACGGTGCGTAATACCGGTAAACACGCCGGTGGGGTGGTGATTGGGCCAAAACCGCTGGACCACTTCTGTCCGGTGTTGTGTGATGTTGATGGCTCCAGTGTGGTGACGCAACTGGATAAAAACGATGTAGAGACCGCAGGCCTGGTTAAATTCGATTTCCTGGGGCTGCGAACCCTGACCATTATCGACTGGGCGTTGCAGTCGATTAACGGCACTAAAAAACCGGGCGAAGACGGTTTTATCGACATTGCCCGCATCTCACTGGAAGATGAGCCGACCTTTGAACTGATTAAAACCGGTAAAACTACCGGGGTGTTCCAGCTGGAATCCAGCGGCATGCAGAGCCTGATTGTGCGCCTGCGCCCCGACTGTTTTGAAGACATTATCGCGCTGGTAGCGCTATTCCGTCCGGGGCCGTTGGAGTCGGGCATGGTAGATAACTTTATCGCCCGTAAGCACGGTAAAGAGAAGGTCTCCTATCCGGATGCACAGTGGCAGCACGAATCGCTGAAAGAGACGCTGGAGCCGACCTACGGCGTTATTCTCTACCAGGAGCAGGTAATGCAGATCGCGCAGATTCTGGCCGGTTATACGCTGGGTGGCGCGGATATGCTGCGTCGAGCCATGGGTAAGAAAAAGCCGGAAGAGATGGCCAAACAGCGTTCGGTATTTGAAGAGGGGGCGATTAAAAACGGCGTCGATGGCGAACTGGCGATGAAGATCTTCGATTTGGTAGAGAAGTTCGCCGGTTACGGTTTCAACAAATCCCACTCGGCCGCCTATGCGCTGGTCTCCTATCAGTCCGCCTGGCTGAAAACCCACTATCCGGCCGAGTTTATGGCAGCGCAGATCTCCTCCGATATGGATAACACCGATAAGGTGGTGCACATGGTCAACGAGTGTTATGCCATGGGCTTGGAGGTGCACCAGCCGGATATCAATATCGGTGAGGTGCACTTTAAACCGGCGGGCGAGGTTGGTTGCCGAGCGGTCAACTACGGTCTGGGCGGCATTAAAGGGGCCGGTGAGGCGGCGCTGGAAGGCGTGATTGTCGAGCGTCGTGAAAACGGGTCTTTTAAAGACCTGTTTGATTTCTGTCTGCGTGTCGGCAAAAAGATCAATAAACGTGTGTTGGAAGCGCTGATTCGCAGTGGGGCGATGGACTGCCTGCATACTAACCGCAATGCCATGCTGGAAAGTGTGCCGATGGCGCTGAAGCAGGCGGAGCAGCAGCTAAAAAATCAGGACCTGGGTCAGAACGACCTGTTTGGCGATATGCTCTCTGTTGAAGAGGAGGGCGAGTCTCAGCTGCTGGATGTGGCGGAGATGCCGGAGAAGCAGCGCCTTAAAGGTGAAAAAGACACCTTAGGTCTGTATATGACTGGCCACCCGATTGATATGTATCGTGCCGAGCTGGACGGTCTGGTTGGCGGTACGCTGGCCAATCTCAAGCCGGAGAAGTGGCAGAAGCGCTGGGTGGCCGGTCTGGTGATTGGCCTGCGCTCCAAAACCACTAAACGTGGCGACCGTATGGGCTTTATGGCGCTGGACGACAAAACCGCGCGTCTGGAGGTGGTAATGCGTCCGGCGGTGTATGAGGCGATTAAGAACAGCGTTAAAGAGGACATGGTGGTGATGATCCACGGTGAGGTCAGCGAAGACACCTTTAACGGCGGCATTAAGATGGACGCCGAGCAGGTGGTCAGTCTGGCCGAAGCGCGGGTAGAAAAAGCGCGTGCGCTGAAGATTCAGGCAGACGACTCCAAGATCAATGCCAACCGAGTGCAGGAGCTTAAGGTCTTGCTTGGTGCCTATCAGGCTGAAAGCGGTCTGCCGGTGGTGGTCAACTACCGCAACAGCATTGCCACCGCGCAAATGAAAACCCCGGCAGATCAACTCTACTTCCCGGATGATGATCTATTGGAAGCCCTCAAATCACAAGGCTGGCAGCCGGAAGTGGTGGTCTGATCACCGCTTGCTTTTCTTGAATTTACAACTGATCAAAAGGGG
>CAZNML010000163.1:0-2289 GCA_964574275.1 uncultured Thiosulfatimonas sp.
AGCCAAAACAGGCTGCGTTTCAGGCTCCGATTGACTATCTGGTGAAGATGAATCAGTTTGAGCCTAACTGGGTTCTAGGACGATATCTGAATCAACATCAGCTCAGTGCCGAGCAGGAAAAGCGTCTGGCTTACCAGATTGCGCAGCTGCACCTTCATGCCAATCAGGTTGAAAAACACTCCCACCTGGGTGAACCGGAAACCCTTCTGCAGCCGATGCTGGATAACTTTCCCACCCTGACTAAATATTGCAGTGAAGCTTACCAACCTCGACTGCAGGCGCTGTTAGACTGGACCTACCAGCAGTTCGAGACGTTAAAGCCGTTACTGGTGCAGCGTAAACAACAGGGGTTTGTGCGTGAATGCCACGGTGACCTGCATTTAGACAATATCACCCTGCTGGATGACATTCCAACCCTGTTTGATGGTATTGAGTTTAATGATGAATTTCGCTGGATTGATGGTATCAGTGATCTGGCGTTTCTACTGATCGATTTGGATTTCCGTGGTCGTCCCGGCTTTGGACGTCGCATTTTAAGTCAGTACTTAATGGAAACTGGTGACTATGAGGCGCTGCAACTGCTGAGTTTCTATCGAGTGTACCGCTCTTTGGTCAGGGCCAAAATCTCGGCACTCAGATTGCAGCAGTTAACAGCCGGCAGTCCGGAACACCAGCACTATAAATCCATCACTATTCAGTATATCGAACAGGCTGAAAAAGATGCGTTTGGCGACAGCACACCCAAAATCATTTTACTGCAAGGCATCTCCGGTTCAGGAAAGAGCCACTTCTCCAAACAGCTATTGCAAGATAGCAATGCTGTCATTATCAGCTCTGACATCGAGCGTAAACGTCTGTTTGGTATTCAAGCGACAGAGCGCGTTTCTGAGCAGCAGAAGGCGGAACTTTATTCGTCGAAGATGAGTCAGCAGACCTATCTTCGCCTGCAGCAGCTGTCTGAAAAACTGATCCAGTTTGGCTTCTCTGTAATCGTAGATGCCACCTTTCTTAAACTTGAACAGCGTCAACCTTTCTATGAGATGGCCCAAAATAATCGTGTCCCTTGCAAACTGATCTATCTGCAGACCGACCTTGCCACAGCGACGCAGTCAATCAAGCAGCGCGCACTGCGCAATGACGATCCGTCAGATGCCGATATCAGTGTTATGCAAAAGCAGCTGCAATTTATTGAGGCGCCTGATGACAGTGAACCTGCTCTATGCCTTAACGCCAGCGAACTGCGTAAGTTTTATCCGCAAACTTTAGTTAAAGATTTCCTGTCTTAGCCGATAACCTTGTTAACGAACAGTTAACGGTTACGGCCCTGATTTTAACAGGTTAGAGTTTACCTCGATATGATTAAAGTATTTTCAAAGTTAATGACGCTCGGCATGCTGACTTTGCTGCCTTGGCAGCTAACACATGCGCAAGACAGGATCGACCTGACCACGGTCACGGTACTCGGCATAGAACCGACCAACTTCAACCTCAACCAGGTGCGTGAACATTTGTGGAACATTGGTGGCTTTCTGCAGGCTCGCTCCACCATCCGTCAACGCAATGTCGATAAGTTCTTTACCTGGTCACGCATTCGTGACAGCTACTACTTAGAAGTCCGTTACAATCATGTTGGCAATATTACCTCGATTAAACGACCCTACCGCCCCTACTCATCCGAACAGTCAAACCGACGCTCGGCAATTACCACCAGAGAGGTGGCATTAGAACTGGTTAAGCAGGCTGGTCAACCTCATAAAACGGTGCGTAAAGGCTGGGGCGGCACTTTAGCGTATTCCAGTTTTGAGTGGGAAGATGATAATATAAAAATTGTTGTTGATCGTGAAGGCAGTGAAAAACTGGGCAATATCTTTGTCGAATACACCGTTAAAAACGAATCACCCTTTGCGATTGCACAACTAAAATAAAGCGCTCAATTTAAGGTAACAACTATGAATGTCTCTTCATCTGCCAGTACAGTTGCACTGCAAGGTATCAACCAGGGCTTTGAACGACTTGCTGATAACACGCAAAAAATTGTTAAGCCTGGCTCTGCAGAAGTTGAATCCGCCCTGATTGACAATACCCAAGCCAGTACCCAGGTACAGAGCAGTGCGAAAGCACTGAAAACCTATAATGACATGATCGGAAGTATTATAGATATCATGGCTTAGCTATTGATTAATCAATGCTTTTTAGGATTCAACAGATAATCCATCACAAACTTTTTCAGCTCAGGTGCGGCCTGCTGCAAATGCTGAAATGCATGATCCCCACCCGCAAACAGTTTTA
>CAZNML010000163.1:2332-3956 GCA_964574275.1 uncultured Thiosulfatimonas sp.
CTGATTGGCATGCTGATAAGGAATTACCTCATCCCCTCTGTCCAATAACAGCAAACTTGGTATCTGTGGATCTGGCTTGGCATAAAATTGGGCTAATGCCTGTCGATAGGCTGCATCAATTACAATCTGCTCACCGGTGTGCGGATTGAGGTGCTCTCCCTGATACTGCTCAAACAGACTCACCGGATCTAAAGCCGGATTAATCATCACATAGGGTTTATGGTATTTCACCCCAAAATACTGAGCGTAAAAACCTCCCATGGATGAACCAACCACAAACCAGTTCTGTTCAGAATTTAACAGGCCTGCCTGTTGCAAATAATCCTGTAAAAACTGTGCACTTTTCTCGGGCGTCTGCATTGGGTATTCTGGCGTTAAAACCTGACAGTTTTCATGGCCACTCCACTGCTTGATCAGCTGCGGAAGATGCCTTTTAAACCACTGCCCTTTTTGACTGTTAGAACTACTTAAAAATCCATGTAGATAGACACATATACAGGGGGCCATTCTGTTAAAATTCTCCCATGATAAAATCACCCAAAATCATTGAACGCACCATCAATCCAGAAGTTTATGAAGCCAGTAAAGCTTTAGGTCTGTCTGACCTGCAAGCAAGCCTGGTTGCACGCAGAAAACAGGATACCGAGCAGCTGCTGGAAACGGTTTTTCCTAAATTAAAACACATCCAGCACCCGGATCAATTAAAAAATTCACAGCAAGCCGCTCAATTAATCAGTCAAGCGATCCTCTCTGACGGGGTGATTGTATTGGCCACCGATTACGACACCGATGGTGTGACCTCCGCCTGGGTGGCAATGACGGCGCTGGTGGGTCACTTCCAAGTACCCAAAGAGCGGGTAAAACATGTGATTGGTGACCGTAAAACCGGTTACGGCATCACCGATGAAGTGGTTGAGCGTATCTTGGCAATCGAAGAGCCGATCGCTTTAGTAATCTCTGCCGACCAGGGTTCCAGTGACGAGCCTCGTATTCAACGCTTAAAAGCTGCAGGGATCGATGTCTGTGTGACCGATCACCATCAGATGCCGGTTGAAGGCGCGCCACAGAGTGCAGCTTGCACCGTCAACCCGCAGCAGCAGGACTGCCAGTACGACACCACTGTAGCCGGCTGTTTTGTCATTTTTTTGGTGATGACCCAGGTGCGTAACGCCTTGATTCAACAAGGCCACCTGCCTGCAGATGCGCCCTCTCTGAAGAGCCTGTCACTCAATGTCGCGTTGGGAACGGTTGCCGACAGTGTCAGTCTGCAAAGCCCGAATAACCGCGCGATTGTTCAAGCAGGCCTGCAATTTATCAATCAGTTCGATGTTCCGGCCTGGCAAGCGATGCAGCAGCTCAATGACAATCAGGGACAACCATTCAATGCTGAATACCTCGGCTTTCAAGTCGCCACCCGCATTAATGCGGCCAGCCGCGTCAGTGATGTCACCACGGCCTTTAACTTTTTAACGTCGCCAACTCTGGAAGAGGCTCAGCTTAATCTAACCCAGCTGGATGAAGATAACTTTGATCGCCGCGCCCAACAGCAAACCATGCTGGAACAGGCGCAACAGGTTGCCAGCTCTCTCTATCACGCCGATAAGTTTAGTTTGGCGATTCCTCT
>CAZNML010000164.1:0-3928 GCA_964574275.1 uncultured Thiosulfatimonas sp.
GCGCAGGTACTGGATCTGCTGAAGCAGATTCGTGATGCGCGCGGTCTGTCGATTCTGTTTATTACCCATGATATGGGTGTGGTGAATGAGATGGCTGACCGAGTGGCGGTGATGAAGCAGGGACAAATTGTTGAGCAGGCGGAGAAGTCGCACTTTTTCGAGAGTCCGCAGCACGCCTATACCCAAAAACTGTTGCAGGATGCCATTCCCAAGCATGACTATCGCCCGAAAAAACAGAGTCAGACTCTGCTGCAGCTCAATGATCTGAAGGTGCATTTCCCAATTAAAAAAGGGCTGTTTCAGCGCACGGTAGGCTTTGTTAAGGCGGTGGATGGTGTCAGTTTGACCATTCCAAAAGGGCAGACTCTGGCGTTGGTGGGCGAGTCTGGCAGTGGTAAAAGCACTATCGGCCAGGCTATTTTGAAATTGGTGGATGCCACAGCGGGTGAGGTTTTGTACCAGAACAGCTCCGCTGCTGAGTCCGATACGATAGAGTTAACAGGCCTGTCGGAAAAGCAGATGAAACCGTTGCGCAAAAAGGTGCAGGTTATCTTTCAGGACCCGTTCTCCGCACTGAATCCGCGTATGACCATCAGCGAGATTATTCGTGAGGGCATGACCAGTCTTCAGGTCGGACCTAAAGAGCGAGCTGCACAGGATCAGCGGATAGAGGAGTTGCTGCTGCAGGTCGGTCTGCTGGCTGAGCATAAGCACCGCTATCCGCATGAGTTCTCCGGAGGGCAGCGTCAGCGCATCGGTATTGCGCGTGCTCTGGCGGTTGAGCCGGAACTGATTATCTGTGACGAGCCAACCAGCGCTTTGGACGTCTCAGTGCGTGCCCAGGTGTTGGCACTGCTGGATGATCTGCAACAGAAATATCAGATGTCCTATCTGTTTATTACCCATGATCTGTCGATTATTCCGGCTATTGCCCATCAGGTGGCGGTGATGCAGAGTGGTAAGATTGTCGAGCAGGGCGAGGTTAAAGCGGTGATGGCCACTCCGCAGCATGAATACACACGCAAACTGCTGAACTCCGCGCCTGAACTGGTTAGAAAGTCGGTTTTAGCCTGAGTTATCCATCCCGCTGCTTGATTGACATACGCAATATGTCTAGTTTACGATATTAAGCAAGTCGTAAATTCGCAAGGTGGCGTGGATGATGTTGGAGTACTTCTTAGCTTGGTTCCTGATGTTGTTGATTGCGATTGCCAATGGCGCTTTTCGTCAGAAGGTTTTAATGCGACGTTACTCCAGTTTGCAGGCCAGTCAGCTGTCGAGTCTAAGCATAGTGGTTCTGTTCTTTCTCTATGTTAACCTGTTACACCTATTGGCACCGATTGAGTCCTCTGCGCAGGCAATGGCGATTGGTGTAATGTGGTTGTCGATGACCATTATTTCCGAGTTTGTTCTCGGTCACTATCTATTTAAACAGGCCTGGTCAGTTCTGCTGCATGACTATAATATTTTTGCCGGTCGCTTGTGGTCATTAGTCCTGCTGGCGATCCTGTTTCTGCCAAACATCGTTTTTCAGCTTTACATCTAAACAGTCCTTGGCCTCTCAATTTTCAAATAATACACTTCTAAAAAACGCACTTCATAGTATGATGGTCAGACGGTTACTTATTGGTGGAACACGCTATGTTTGGATTTATTAGTCGCAATATTTTAACGGGTCTGGTGACCATTCTGCCGATTGTGCTGACCGTCTATCTGCTCTACTGGTTTGGTGTCACCACTGAAGATTTTCTGGGCAAGATGATCAAGTCATTTATTGCCGAGGAGCAATACTGGCCGGGGATGGGCATGGTGGTCGGTCTGCTTGGTCTGTTTGTTATCGGTGTGTTAATGCACGCTTACTTGGTACGGGTGGTGTTTAAGAAAATTGAGCAGTTGATTCTGCATATGCCAATCGTCAAGCCGGTCTATCGGGCGATGCGTGACTTCTTTGACTACTTCAAACCCAAAGAGGAACAGGAGTTTGATCAGGTGGTGGCCATTACCCTGCCTGAAAGCGGCTTAAAGGTGATCGGTTTTGTCACCGAAACCGAGATTGACAAGCTGCCGGATGGCTTTAATGACGAGGGTTCCATTCTGGTCTATCTGCCATTGAGTTATATGATTGGCGGCTATACGGTACTGGTGCCGATTAAAGAGGTGACACCGGTGGATATGAGTATGGATGAGGCGATGCGTTTTACCTTAACCGCTGGGGTTGCCTCCAGAGAGGCGCGCGACGACGATTAAGGTTTTCAAACAGGTCGGTTCATTCTGAGCAGGCCTGCTCAAATGTGTTTAAGTTAGAGCTTGTGAACCAGCTCCGCATTTAAGCCGTGCAGCACAATATCCAGCACATGGCTGGCCATCTCATCCGCCTGCGGCAGTTCGGTCGGGTTCTCTCCCGGAAACAGGCGGCCACGCGTCTCGGTGGCAAAGGTTTTCAGTTTTGCCAGATAGCAGTCAGCAGGGCGATTACGGTTCTCTTCAGCAACGGTTTTCATCAGCTGCTCCAATCCCGCTTTAGCCACCCCGTAAGCGCCGTAAAAGGCTGGGTTCTCTTCAATATTCTCATCACTGATCGCCACCAGCTTGCCGTTTTCCGCTTGGTTTAGCAGGGGCAGGGTCATCTGTATCAG
The DNA here is from genome assembly GCA_964574275.1 of uncultured Thiosulfatimonas sp. Classification (GTDB taxonomy): domain Bacteria; phylum Pseudomonadota; class Gammaproteobacteria; order Thiomicrospirales; family Thiomicrospiraceae; genus Thiomicrorhabdus. The sequence goes on from CAZNML010000164.1 coordinate 2,637, forward strand.
GTGGAAGTTGGCATTAAGATTGGTGTGCAGTACTTCATACCACTGCATATAATCGAAGTGCTCAACCGGGGTGAAGGCGGGCAGAATGGCGGCGTTTAAAAAGACACCGTCCAGCTTCGGATAGTTCTCTTCAATGATCTGCTGTAACTGCTTATAGTCATCAATATTGGCACCTAACAGATCCATAGGATAGAGAGCAACCAGATCAGAGTTGAGCTCATCGTAGAGGTCGTTTAACGCTTTCATCTCCTTGTCTAACAGGATGACTTCATGTCCGGCTGCAACAAGTTGTGTGGTTAAAGCTCGTCCAAGCCCCATCGCGGCTCCGGTGATTAAGTATGCGCTCATAGATTGGTTCTCTTGTTTGTATTGCTAATGTATTGCTAGTTGTTTGGCAGGTTTTCAATAAAGTGGCTGATTTCGACCGGTGTTTCAAAGAAGTAGTCGGCAGGCCACGCCTCGCCATCCGCCTGTTCGGGCAGATAGCCAAACAGGGCGGCTCCGGTCTGCATACCGGCATTAATGCCCGCTTCAATATCACGTGGGTGGTCCCCCAGATAGAGGCACTCTTCAGGTTTGACGCCACACTGCTTGGCCGCCAGATACATCGGCTCCGGATTAGGTTTACGTACCTCCAGTGTGTCGCCACAAATCACACTGAGCGGTGCATTGGGGAACTCAATAAACTCCAGTAGTTTTTCCGTCAGCCAGCCGGGTTTATTGGTGACAATACCCCAGGGAATATTGTGGTCGGCCAGCGCCTGCAGGCCAGACTCCAGGCCTGGAAAAATCTGTGTGTGGTGGGCGATATTATCGAAATAGATCTTTAGAAAGTGCTGGCGTTTCTCCTCCAACTCCTCTCCACAGAGCTCCGGAAAGCCGAGCTGCGTCATTGCCAGCCCGCCTTGCGAGACCACCTTGCGAATATCCTGATAACGCAGGCCCGGACGGTCAAAGTCTTTCAGGGTTTGGTTCAGCGCATAAGCAAAGTCGAACGAGGTGTCGAGTAGGGTGCCGTCAAGGTCAAATAGAATACACTGTATACTCATCGGTTACAGCGCCTTCTGGTAGGCCAGTAGATAGTTGACATCAACCTGATCATTCAGACCGTAGCGATTCAGCAGCGGGTTGTATTCGATACCGGCGCTGTCGCGTAGATAGAGATCAGCCTGACGCGCCATTGAGTCCATCTCGGCCGGGGTGAGGAACTTGTCATAGGTGTGGGTGCCCTTAGGAACCAGGTTCATCACCTGTTCAGCGGCAAAGATCGCCAGCAGATAGGCTTTATAGTT
>CAZNML010000165.1:0-3912 GCA_964574275.1 uncultured Thiosulfatimonas sp.
AAACAGTGAAAATGAAGTTTGGTCACCACGGTGCTAACCATCCGGTGCAGGATATGGATTCTAAGCACGTGATGATCACTTCACAGAACCACGGTTTTGCGGTAGACGGTGATTCTCTACCTGCCAACCTGAAAGCGACTCACAAGTCACTATTCGATGGCTCTTTGCAAGGTATCTCACGCACAGACAAGTCAGCATTTAGTTTCCAGGGTCACCCTGAAGCAAGCCCTGGTCCGCACGATGTTGCGCCGCTATTTGACCAGTTCATCAATAACATTAAAGCCGCGAAAAACGCGTAACCGATAGTAGGGAATTAGAATGCCAAAAAGAAGTGATATAAAAAGTATTATGATCATTGGTGCCGGTCCTATTATTATCGGCCAGGCCTGTGAATTCGATTATTCTGGTGTGCAGGCGTGTAAAGCGCTTAAGGAAGAGGGTTACCGTGTTGTTTTGGTTAACTCTAACCCGGCGACCATCATGACTGACCCTGAGATGGCGGATGCGACCTACATTGAACCAATTGAGTGGAAAACGGTTGCTTCAATCATCGAGAAAGAGCGTCCAGATGCCATCCTGCCGACAATGGGTGGGCAGACAGCACTTAACTGTGCGCTGGACCTGGACGAGCATGGAATCCTAGCTAAGTACGATGTTGAACTAATCGGTGCCAAAGCGGATGCAATCGATAAAGCGGAAAACCGTGACCGTTTCCGTCAGGCGATGACAAAGATCGGCCTGGATATGCCTAAATCTGAAGTGGCGCACAATATGGAAGAGGCGTGGAAGATTCAGGCTGAAGTTGGCTATCCTACAGTCATCCGTCCATCGTTCACTCTAGGTGGTTCCGGTGGTGGTATCGCCTACAACAAAGACGAATTCGAAAAGATTTGTAAGTTCGGTTTAGACCTTTCTCCAACCAATGAGTTGTTGATTGAAGAGTCAATCGAAGGTTGGAAAGAGTATGAGATGGAAGTGGTGCGTGATACCAACGACAACTCTATCATCATCTGTTCAATCGAAAACCTGGACCCAATGGGGGTGCATACTGGTGACTCGATTACCGTTGCGCCTGCACAAACCCTGACTGATAAAGAGTATCAAATCATGCGTAACGCCTCTTTGGCGGTATTGCGTGAGATTGGTGTTGAGACTGGTGGTTCTAACGTTCAGTTCTCGATTCACCCTGAAACAGGCCGTATGATCATTATCGAGATGAACCCGCGTGTATCTCGTTCTTCAGCATTGGCGTCCAAAGCGACTGGTTTCCCAATCGCTAAGATTGCCGCAAAGCTGGCGGTAGGTTATACCCTGGATGAACTTTCAAACGATATTACCAATGGTGCTACGCCGGCTTCATTCGAGCCGACTATCGATTACGTGGTAACCAAAGTTCCACGCTTCACTTTCGAGAAGTTCCCGCAAGCGCAAAACCGCCTATCGACGCAGATGAAGTCGGTCGGTGAAGTCATGGCGATGGGGCGTAACTTCCAAGAGTCGGTACAGAAGGCATTACGTGGTCTAGAAACCGACAAAAACGGTTTTGATGAAGTCATGCCATTGGCGACCATGGATGAGAAAGAGATCAAGGACACGCTACGTCAAGAACTGCGTAATCCTGGTGCAGATCGACTATGGTATGTGGCAGATGCTTTCCGTGCAGGTTGGACCATTGAACAGGTCTTCGAAAGCTCTAAAATCGATCCATGGTTCCTGGCGCAGATCAAAGAGATCATCGACATGGAAGATGATGTCAAACAGCGTGGTCTGGATGCGTTGGATGAAATGTACCTGCGCACTCTTAAACGTAAAGGGTTCTCTGATAACCGTCTGGCGAAACTGTTGGATACCGATGCGGCGTTTGTGCGTAAGTTCCGTCAAACTTTGAATGTACGTCCAGTATTCAAGCGTGTTGATACCTGTGCGGCTGAGTTTGAAACTTCGACCGCTTATCTGTACTCGACTTATGACGAAGAGTGTGAAGCGCATCCGACCGATAAAGAGAAGATCATGATTTTGGGTGGTGGGCCAAACCGAATCGGTCAAGGTATCGAGTTTGACTACTGCTGTGTACACGCTGCTATGGCAATGCGTGAAGATGGTTATGAAACCATTATGGTTAACTGTAACCCGGAGACAGTTTCTACCGATTACGATACCTCAGACCGTCTATATTTTGAGCCGTTGACGCTTGAAGATGTGCTTGAAATCGTGGATGTAGAACAGCCAAAAGGCGTAATTGTACAGTACGGTGGTCAAACACCGCTTAAACTGGCTGAAGATTTAGAAGCGGCGGGTGTACCTATTGTTGGTACTTCTCCGGAGTCAATCGATTTGGCGGAAGACCGCGAGCGTTTCCAACAGATTCTGAATGATAACGACCTGTTGCAACCGCCTAACAGAACGGCAACCTCTGCGGATGAAGCGGCGATTCTGGCTAAAGAGATTGGTTATCCGTTGGTAGTGCGTCCTTCTTACGTTCTGGGTGGACGTGGTATGGAGATCGTCTATGACGAGGCTAGCCTAATGCGTTATATGCAAGCGGCGATTGATGTATCAAACGAATCACCAGTTCTGCTTGACCGTTTCTTGGATGATGCGGTTGAGTTGGACGTGGATGCAATCTGTGATGGTGAGCAGGTTGTTATCGGTGGAATCATGGAGCACATTGAGCAGGCAGGTATTCACTCGGGTGACTCAGCTTGTTCATTGCCTCCGTACAGCATCTCCGAAGATATTCAGGACAGAATTCGTGTGCAAGTAGAGAAGATGGCGCACGCTCTAGGTGTTGTGGGGCTAATGAATACTCAGTTTGCCGTTAAGGGTGATGACATCTATGTATTAGAGGTTAACCCGCGTGCTTCACGTACCGTACCGTTTGTTTCTAAAGCGATTGGTAACCCATTAGCGAAGATTGCAGCACGTTGTATGGTTGGCCAGAAGTTGGCGGCACAAGGTTTCACAACTGAAGTTAAGCCAGAGCACTTCTCAGTTAAGGAAGCGGTATTCCCATTTATCAAATTCTTGGGTGTGGATCCGATTCTTGGGCCAGAGATGAAATCAACCGGTGAAGTCATGGGTGTCGGTTCAAGCTTTGCACAAGCCTACTCTAAAGCTTCACTGGCTGCTGGTACTGTGCTGCCACGTGAAGGTAAAGCCTTCCTGTCAGTGCGTAAGGCAGACCGTGAGCGTGTAATCGATTTGGCTAAACAGCTTGTTGCTAAAGGTTTTGAAGTGGTTGCTACTCGTGGTACAGCGACTTCTTTGACGGAAGCAGGTGTGGCTTGTGAGACTGTAAACAAAGTGACAGAGGGTCGTCCGAACATCGTTGACTCTATTGTTAACGAAGAGATTGCTCTGATTGTTAATACCTCTGACGGATCGACCAGCATTCAGGACTCATCGAGCATTCGCCGTGAAGCTTTAATGCACAAGACCTGTTATACAACAACCATTGCCGGTGCATTTGCCATGGTTGCGGCAATGGATTATCTTGATGATCAGCCGGTGACACGTCTGCAAGACATTCACTAAACAAATCGTTAAGCCGTTAACGCCAAAGTGCCAAGAAAAGTTGGCCTTTGGCGTTTTACGTTGTAAAAGAATAACGCTATGGACTCAACCATAGTCAAAAGAGATAAAAGGATATGGTGTTATGCAAAAACATCCTATGACAAAAGAAGGTGCGGATGCACTGCAAGCGGAACTAAATAAACTTAAGAAAGAAGAGCGTCCACGTATTACTGAAGCGATTGCTGAAGCACGTGAACACGGTGATTTGAAAGAGAATGCGGAGTACCACGCGGCACGAGAACAGCAAGGTCTGGTTGAAGCACGTATTAAACACCTGGAAAATACCTTGTCGCACGCCCAGGTCATAGATGTGACCAAGTTAGATGCCAAAGGCAAAGT
>CAZNML010000166.1:0-3896 GCA_964574275.1 uncultured Thiosulfatimonas sp.
CCATAAAGTTAACAATAAACTTGTCACCCATGTCGGTCACACCGATTGAGCGTGGGCGCACTGCAACAGGGTCGGCTGAAGGCAGTTGCATACCAAAACACAGAATCAGGTTCTGCGCGTCTTCAATGCCTTCACCGATCTCACCGTCAATGCTTTTAGTGTGGCTGAAGTGGTCAAAACGCGCGATATTGACCGCTTTTGGGTGCGCTTCTACTTGTTCATGCAGGTAATCTAAAATCGTCTTTACACTGTCGAATTTTGACTCCTCTTTGCTGAATTCCAGTGCAAAAATTGGGTATTTCTCTTTAAAGATCTTCTGTTGCATGTGTTTATATCCTTTGTGTTTATTTAGCTGGATTACTTTTTATTAGCAATAAAAAACCTGCCTTTCCATAACGAAAAGGCAGGTCAGTTATGGGGTTGATTTGGGGTTAACGGTACTGGCGCAGATAGAGCCACTCAAAGGCGCGTTTTGCCACATGGAACAGTCGGCAAGGCGGCAGCAGGGTGGTGCCTTTATCGGTACGTTTAATCAGGATACCGTGTTTCAGGGTATCGACAATACAGATCAGCTCGTGTTTGAACTCTTCAAAGTCGGTTTGTCCGTTTAGCGACTTGATCAGGTTGTTGGCCGCGGCGGTGGCTTGCAGGTCGGCGGCGTGCGCCTGCTTGGCTTGCCACTCCGGCCCCGGGAAGCTACCGGCATCACCGGCCACATAAACATTGTCATAACCTTCCACTTTGGCAGTCATATCGGCGCGGATCATGCCGCCTTCCGATTTAGGCAGTTCCGAGTTCGGCAACCAGACCGGCCCGGTCATGCCCGGCATAAACAGGATCAGGTCGGCTTCAAACTCGCCGCCTTCGGTTTTAACTTTGTTCTCTTCAAAGCCGACCATCTTATGACCAAGATGGGTGTCAATGTTCTTTTTCTCCATCATCTTCACCAGATTGCCCGGCACTTTAGGCCCAAGACGTTTGCCTGGTTGCGGTGCCGGGTTAAAGAACACCAGCTTAAAGTTGTCGCGACGCCCCTGTTTACGCAGCAGGTTGTCGATACCGAACAGGAACTCAAACATTGGCCCGCCGCGCATCGCGGATGGCTCTTTAGGGTTGCCACCAAAACCGATGGCGATGGTGCCGCCTGACATGGCATCCAGACGCTCTTTGATCTTCTCTGCGGCAGGAATCCCCTCACAAGGGGTGATGGCGTGTTCGATCCCCGGCAGTTTTTTAATAAAGCGACCACCGGAGGCGATAATCAGACCGTCGTTTTCAACTTCACCCTGGTCGGTGACCACGGTGCGTCCGCCGTTAATGACATTCTCCACGCGCGCTTCAACGAATTTGACGTGTTTACGATTAAAGAAGTTGTGCAGGTTGATGCGCAGATCGCTGCCTTTGCGCAGGCCTGATGGAATCCAGATCAAACTCGGATAGTAGAGAAACTCCTCTTTAGGTGAGATAACGGTAATTGAAGCGTTTGGCGCTTTTTTACGTGTCTGTTTAACCGCAGTCAGGGCGGCAAATCCAGTTCCTAAAATCGTAATATTCATCGTGGACAACTCTCGTCGTTAAAGCCATTAATTAATTTAGTGCATTATATAATTAGCTTATGGCGTTGGTAGTTAATATTATTTATGCATCATACCAAAATATATTTATTGAGTTGGCAGTAAGCGCGAAAAAGTTTGCGCAGGTTGCGCTGCAAAACTATGGGTTAAATCCTTAATAATTTTAAGGATTTGTCTGCGTATGTGCATTGCCTTGCAGGCCGCCGGTGTGCAGTAGAACGATGTGGGAGCCGGGCGGTATTAAACCCTGTTGCAGTTGTTGAAAACAGGCGTTGACCATTTTAACGCTATAGACCGGGTCCAAAGGAATGTGAAACTGCTGTTCAAACTCCTGTTTAAAGGCCTGTAACTGTGGCGACAGTTTGGCGTAACCGCCGTCGTGATATTTGGTAAGCAGTTGCCACTTGTTATGTGCGCCTGCACCAATCCAGTCGCTGATTTGCGGCAGCAGGTAGTCGGCCTGTTTCAGCGTGGCGACGCCGTAAATGCAGCGTTGCGGTTTGAGTTTGGCGTATTTGATCAGGCCTGCCAGAGTACCGCCGGTGCCAACCGCTGTATACAGCTGCGTCCAATCTGGCAACTGCTGTTCAAGCTCCTGCATCAGTGTGGCAAAGCCCTGCACCGCTAAAGAGTTGCTGCCACCCTCCGGCAGAATATAGGCATCCGGGTACTGCTCTTTTAAAGCCGCCAGGAACTCGGGTGTGTTTTTTAGTTTATAGCTTTGGCGACTCAGAAACTGCAGTTGCATGCCATTTTGTACAGCGGTTTGCAAGGTGTGACTCCACTTGTCAGGCCGGTTCTCAAGTTCCTCGCCGCGAATAAAACCGATGCTGTGCAATCCGTGCGCTTTTGCCGCAGCAGCGGTGGCGGCAATATGGTTGGAGTAGGCACCGCCAAAGCTCAGCAGGGTGCTTTTATGCTGCTGTTGTGCGGCTTGAATATTGAGCTTTAGCTTGTGCCACTTATTGCCCTGAATGGCTGGGTGGTTGAGGTCGTCGCGCTTAATCCAAACTTTGACCTGATACTGGTCAAACAGAGGGTGGTGCAGCTCTGTAAGTGGGGTGGGAACTTGTGGCGCATTCATGGTCGATTTTTGCTAGAATTCATCTCTGAAAAAATAATTATAGTTGTAATTGGAGAGAGCTGTGGAGCAGTTAACCACCAGTATAGATGTCTTGTTCATCTTATTAGGGGCTATTTTAGTCCTGTTTATGCATGCCGGTTTCGCTTTTTTGGAAGTCGGTACCGTTCAACACAAAAACCAGGTTAACGCCCTGGTGAAGATTATGAGTGATCTGGGTGTTTCCACCGTCGCTTATTTCTTTATCGGTTACGGTATGGCTTATGGCGTTTTCCTAGGCTTGAATATCGATGGCGCTCTGACGCAGGCGATGACCGAGCGTTCGGGTTATGATCTGGTTAAGTTCTTCTTCCTGATGACCTTTGCGGCGGCGATTCCGGCGATTGTCTCCGGTGGTATTGCGGAACGTGCCAAGTTCTACCCACAGTTGGTGGCGACCTTCTTTATTGTGGCGCTGATCTACCCATTCTTTGAGGGGATTGCCTGGAACGGTAACTTTGGTGTGCAGGACTATCTGGAAGCGACTTATGGCGCTGGTTTCCATGACTTTGCCGGTTCAATCGTGGTACACGGTGTCGGTGGCTGGATCGCGCTGATTGCGGTGATTTTGCTGGGTGCACGTAAAGGGCGTTATAACAAAGACGGTTCTATCCGACACACGCATCCACCTTCAAGCATCCCGTTTTTGGCGTTAGGTGCGTGGATTCTGACCGTTGGCTGGTTCGGTTTTAATGTGATGTCTGCGCAGCAGATTGAGGGCATTCAAGGTCTGGTTGCGGTTAACTCACTGATGGCGATGGTCGGCGGTATTCTGGCAGCGACCTTTATTGGCGACAAAGATCCGGGCTTCGTACACAACGGTCCTTTAGCGGGTCTGGTGGCAATCTGTGCCGGTTCGGACGTGGTTAGCCCGCTGGGTGCTCTGGTGATTGGTCTGGTTGCCGGTGCTTTATTCGTAAAAGCCTTTACCTGGACACAGAAGAACCTGAAAGTGGATGATGTATTAGGTGTCTGGGCACTGCACGGTCTGTGTGGTGTTTGGGGTGCGATCGCCGTCGGTATCTTTGGTAGCGTTGCGTTAGGTGGTCTGGGTGGCGTTGCCATCGAATCACAGATCGTCGGTACTCTAATGGGTATTACCGTGGCGGTCGTTGGTGCGGCAATTGTTTACGGTACCATTAGAGCCCTGGTTGGATTGCGTCTGTCGCAAGAGGAAGAGTACGATGGTGCGGATTTAAGTA
>CAZNML010000167.1:0-3885 GCA_964574275.1 uncultured Thiosulfatimonas sp.
GATTATTGGCCATTAAGCCTGATACATGGTGACCAAGTGCAATAATGCAAGCGCCAGTCAAGGTCGCCATATCAATAATTTTAGAAGGCTTATAGGTTTGTTGTGCATAGGTTAAGGCATCACACAGAATTAAGCGGCCTTCGGCATCGGTATTCAGAATTTCAATAGTCTGTCCGGATAGAGAGCTGACCACATCACCCGGTTTAATGGCATTACCGGCCGGCATGTTTTCTGTAGCCGGAATCACGCCCACCACATTGATATTCGGCTTTAATTCACCGATGGCTTTGAAAGCTCCCAGTACGGTTGCAGCTCCACCCATATCATATTTCATCTCATCCATTGCCGCGCCCGGCTTCAATGAGATACCACCGGTGTCAAAGGTAACCCCTTTACCGACTAAAGCAATCGGTGCTTGGTCGCTAGCAGCGCCTTGATACGACAGGCAGATCATTTTAGGTGGGGTGACACTTCCCTGCGCAACCGCCATAAAAGAGCCCATTCCCATTTCAATCATCTGTTCACGGTCCAGAATATTAATATCAAAACCGTAACGTTCACCTAACTCAGTCGCGGTTTCTGCCAGGTAGGCAGGTGTACAGAAGTTACTTGGCATATTTGCCAGATCCTGCGTTACCGCCATTCCTAAGGCGGTCGCCTGACCCTGCTCGGCGGCGAACTCATTGATGTCGTTCGCACCAACCGTAAATGCCATAGTATTCAATTTAGGCTCTTTGGCTTTGTGCTCGCCACGGCTCTCATGCGCATAGTCGTAAAAGTTCTGCTGGAAAATTTGCGCGTTCTGACGAATCGCCCATTCACTACTTTGCTCAGTTGGTTGAACTAGGATACAGGCGTTTAATACATTTTCTGCGCCACTGTTCTCCAAAGCCGTCGCTGCCGTTTTGATGGTTTGCAGATAGCTTTTTACCGTTAACTTCGCTTGCTCGCCAAAACCAACCAGTAGAATGCGTTTAACTGGTTGATCGCTAGGTTGCATCACCATCAGTGTTTTACCGCTCTTGCCGGAAAAATCGCCAGAAGCATTCAGTTGAGAGATCATGCTCTGCAGTTCTGAGTCCGAATCTAAAAATGAGCAGGCCTGGGCAAACTGTCCATCTGCAAAAACAGGAAGAATAAGTGAGTCGTAATCAGAAGAGAAGGCGCTGTCAAAGCTAAAAGAGATGCGTTTCATCGGGTAAAAAACCTTTGTTTACGGTTATTAGTGACTTTGTTTTGTATAATGCTGATATCAGGCCTGCCCAGATTTGGAGCTTTGGCCCGGAAAATACGTTTAATTTTACCATTTTAATGTCTTAGGTGATGGTTTTGCGAATTCTCGACCGATATTTATTAAAAGAGTTGCTAGCGACCTTTTTGGCGGTGTTGTCGGTTCTGCTGTTGATTACCTTTGGCACCGAAACCACCAAACTGCTGGCACTGGCGGTAGAGGGTAAACTGCCCTCATCGGTGGTCTTTCAAGTTCTGCTGCTTAAAATCCCTTCGGCGTTAGAAGTGATTCTGCCTCTGGTTGCGCTACTCAGTGTGATGCTGGCGGTAGGCCGTCTCTATCAGGATCATGAGATGGTGGTGCTGAATAGTTGCGGCATTGCCCCGCGCTATTTTCAGAAGACGGTGTTCTGGTTTTTGCTGCCATTTGCGCTGATGACCGCCTGGATTACGCTGTATGTCACACCGTGGAGTTATGAGAAAGAGCAGGCGCTGATTATTGAGGCGCAAACCAGCTCGCCGTTTGCCGGGCTGGTTGCCGGAAAATTCAATACCCTACCGGATCGCAAAGGGGTACTTTACGCCCGTGAAATTAAAGCCAACGGTCAGATGAAAGATGTCTGGATTCAGTATAAAAGCAAAGAGCGCAATATGGTGCTAATGGCGCCGTCAGGGCAGTTTGAGTGGATTAATGATCGTTTGGCTCTGGTTCTGAAAAAGGGTAAGAGTTACGAGGGTTTATACTCTAAAAAAGAGACCTTGACGGTGCAGTATTTTGAGCGTTTTGAGGGCTACCTGCCGGAGATTGAAGCGTCGGCACGTAAAAAGGACAAAAGCATTTTTGCGCCGACTTCGATCCTGTTAGAGTCGGACAGACTTGAAGATCAGGTTCTATTGCAGTGGCGTATTGTGGTGCCGTTTGGTGTGATTGTGCTTGGCCTGCTTGGCCTGAGATTAAGTAAGACGGCACCCAGAGAGGGGCGCTTTGCCAAGCTGTTTATTGCCATTGTGCTTTATGTGATCTATAACCAGTCTCTGGTCACGCTCAGAGACGGCGCCTCGTCAGGTGGCATTCCGGTCGAGGTGGCGCTGTGGCCAATTCCTATTCTGTTTTTACTCTACGCCTTGTGGCAACCCAGAGTGAAGCCGGCTGTTAAAGTACAGCAGCCTCAAGTTCCGGCTGGAGGTGCCCAATGAACCGTATAGAGCGTTATCTCGGCCAGGTCGTTTTTACCCATACCCTGTTGGTGCTGTTTGTATTGCTGGTTATTCTCGGTTTCTTCGAGTTTATGGTGCAGATCGGCAAACTGACAGAGAGTTACACCCTCGCCAAAGGGGCGCTGTATACGCTGTTGAAACTGCCGGTTTACGCCTATGAGATCTTTCCGGTTGCGTTATTGATTGGTGCTTTGATGGGGCTGGGTGGTTTGGCCAATCAGTCCGAGTTAACCATTCTCAGAGTCACCGGCTGGTCAATTGGTCGCATCTTGATTGCCGTACTGAAGACGGCGCTGATTATCTGGTTGCTGGTGGCTTTAGTGGGCGAGTTTATTGCACCTAAAACCGAATCGCTTGCTAAAAAGTTACGCAGTGAGGCGCTGCATAGCGGTTTCTCTGTCGGCAGCGGCACAGGGTTCTGGTTAAAAGAGCCGGGGCGCTATATTCATGTGGCGCAAATCGTTTCCAGTAGCGAGTTACGTAATATCAGTATTTACAGTCAGGACCAAGGTGAGCTGACACGTTATGCACGTGCCAGCAAAGCACAATACATTGAAGATGAGTGGGTGCTGTTCAATATCAAGCAACAGTCACTGAACTTTGTTGATACCGGGGTTGAACTTCCCGCTGAAGTTGCTGAGCACGACATGCCAATCCTGGACTGGCAATATCAACAGATCAAACAGCAGGCGCTCAACTTTCCATTAGAGCCGAAGGTGCTGGAGAGCTTGAATATCGAAACGCGTTATATGAGTATTTTCGATCTCTACGGTTACATCGGTTTTTTACAAGAGAATGAACTGGACTCTGAGCAGTATCAGCTTGAGTTCTGGCGGAAGCTGGCCATGCCGCTGGTGGTCATTGGTATGATCGCCATAGTGTTTCCATTGATCTTTGGTTCACAGCGCCAAGTGAGTATCGGGCAGCGCATCTTTATCGGCATACTGATCGGCATGACTTTCCATCTAGTCAATCAGATGTTTGGTAATTTGAGTGTGGTCTACCAGCTGCCCGCCATAGTCGGGGCACTGCTGCCCGCTATACTTATCGTGGTCATTGCCTCTTTATGGCTGCAACGGGTGCGCTAACTTACTCTTCAACCAGCTGCTGAATGCGGTAGACGCCGCTTTTGCCAGCCAGCTTTTCAGCTAAATAGGGCAGGGACTTCTCCATTGCTGTCAGCAGTGTCCACGGCGGATTAATTACCAGCATGCCGCTTGAGGTCATGCCACGCTGTTGAGTATCCGCTTCCAGCCCAAGTTCAAACAGCTGGATATTCTTAATGCCACTGTGTTTAATCTCATTGAGCATAGTATCAATCTGCTTTCGCTGAACGACCGGATACCATAAGGCATAGGTGCCGGTGGCAAAGCGTTTATGGCAGGCTTTAATCACTTCAACCACCCGTTGGTAGTCGCTTTTGACTTCATAAGGTGG
>CAZNML010000168.1:0-3843 GCA_964574275.1 uncultured Thiosulfatimonas sp.
ATGGTGACCAAACTTCATTTTCACTGTTTGCGCACCGCTCGCAAGAGCAAGCAATTGGTGTCCAAGACAGATACCGAATACTGGAATATCTGTTTCAAGCACTTTCTGGATTGCTTCAATCGCATAATCACATGGTTCTGGATCACCAGGACCGTTTGACAGGAAGATACCATCTGGATTCATGGCCAATACTTCTTCAGCAGGTGTTTTTGCAGGCACCACTGTCAATTTACAACCACGGTCTGCAATCATGCGCAGGATGTTACGCTTAACACCATAGTCGTAGGCAACCACATGAAAATCGTTATTGGCTGAGCAGTCGGCATGCCCTTCACCTAACGACCAAGAACCCTCTGTCCACACATAGGTTTCCGGCGTAGTGACTTCTTTTGCCAAGTCCATGCCTTTCAGGCCACTGAAAGCTTTGGCTTTGGCGACTGCGTCATCAGCGTCGATATTGTCACCGGCAACAATCACACCAGATTGAGCACCCTTATCACGCAGGATTCGAGTCAGCTTACGGGTATCAATATCGGCAATGGCAACCACGTTCTGCTCTTTCAAGTACTCAGGCAATGATTTCTCAGCACGGAAGTTACTCATTAGAGGAGGACAGTCCTTGATAACCAGACCTTGCGCCATAATACGCGGAGACTCTTCGTCTTCCGTGTTGACACCAACGTTACCGATATGTGGGTAAGTCAAAGTTACAATCTGTTTGAAGTAAGAAGGGTCCGTTAAGATCTCCTGGTAACCAGTTAGAGAAGTATTAAATACTACCTCTCCCGTCGTCTCACCTTCTGCACCTAATGAAACACCCCAAAAAAGAGTGCCGTCTTCTAAAGCCAATAAAGCCTGTGTCATCGTTTTTGTCCGCCAACCTTAAAACGCAATAAGCTAAAAATTAATGGACATATACAAAAAAACGGAGCCAGTTCTTTTAAGAACTCACTCCGTTTTTTCTCTGGGTAAATGATGCTGTATTCACGCTCACTACTCGTATATGCCTAATAATTCAGTCATAAAAATAAATTACGCGGATTGTAACTGATTTATGGCTATCTGTCTATATTCATTAGCCATTACAGCATAGGTTTTTCAACAATATAGACTGCGGTTATTGAACTTGGTTCAGATTCGTTAAAGCATATAAGTGACATCTAATAAACACTATACAAAACCCATACCACCGTACGTATTAGATCGTAACACACCACGCTTTTTTGTAATAAAAATGAAAAACAGTGGATTGTATTTACACATTTTTTTCCTTTAATGCTATAAATAACAACTTACTTAGCTAGATACTAATACTTACAGGTAACGAGTCTTATGATCAAAGTCCAGGATAAACCAGAACAAGCCAAAAAGATCTACAGCCAAATTGACGCTCTATTCAAAAAGCACAATATCACCCCCCTCCCTGTTAACTATCTAGTTTGGTACCACTATTTCAAAGGAGACATCCAGCCACTGAATACAGAGATGACCTCAATCCTGGAAAATCCCAGCCAGTTTACCGACCGACTTGGTCTGCGACTTTACGAGCAGTTTTTAGAACAGGAAGAGCTGGAAGCTGAAAACAAGTACGACTTTGCCATGCGCCAGTTTGTGGATGACATCATCCAAAAGCTCGGCGATTGGAATGAAAACCTTGAAAAACAGTCGGCAGAGATGGGCTATTGTGCAATTAAACTGAATGACTCCGAAACCAGTTCTGAAGAGCTGGAAGAGATGGCCAAATACATCGCGCAAACTGCCCTGCAAATTCAGAGCAGCAATGAACAGATCCGTGAAGAGTTTAAGGATAACAGCAACGAAATTCATGAACTACGCAAACAACTTCAACAAGCCAAAGCCGAAGCGCTGCAGGATGAGCTTACCCAGATAGGCAATCGCAAGGCTTTTAACGCCTCGCTGATGGATCTTGCCATAGAGCACAAAGCCAAACCCCACTCCTTATGCTTGATTATGACCGACATCGATCACTTTAAGAGCTTTAATGATACTTACGGCCACCCAGTCGGTGACAGCGTCTTAAGGTACTTCTCCAACATTATGCGTAAATCCAGCCAAGATAATGAGGTACTATGTCGTTATGGCGGAGAGGAGTTTGCCATCCTGCTAAAGAACTCATCAATCGAACAAGCCGCGCTACGCGCCGAACAGATTCGTGCACAGATAGAAAAAGCGCGTTTAACCCTGAAAAACTCTAACGAACCGATTAAAACCATTACCGCATCATTCGGTATCTCCCACTTCAAGGGAGCCGAAGATGAACTGGAAGATTTCATTCAGCGCGCTGATGAGAATCTGTATAAAGCAAAACAGTCAGGGCGCAACCAGGTTGTCCATGAACAGGCTTTCGCATAAGCTGTACTGCATTCAGTGCCTATTTGACAAACGCAGAGCCTATCAACCATGACTAATGAACAGACTAAGCCCGCTTTCTGGAAAAGAAAACCGTTTAAAAACGGGCTGGTCATTTTAGCAATCATTCTAATCTACCCTTATATTCACAGCTACTTAGTTGCACAGGCTGTTAAAGGGCCTGCACCTCAGTTTGAAGCAACCACTCTAAACGGCGAAACCGTCAATCTTCAACAATATCAAGGCAAACCCGTACTGATACATTTCTGGGCAACCTGGTGCCCCATCTGTGAACATGAACGGCCGGATATTGAAAAACTGGCAAAAAACCACAGCGTGATCAATATTGCTATCCAGTCAGGCACTGACGCACAAGTGAAAGCGTTCGCACAGCAACATAATATGGATCCAAGCATTATTGTGAATGATAAAAATAGATATCTGGAAAACCTATATAGCGCGCATGGGGTGCCCGCCTCCTTTTTAGTTGATGCCCAAGGCCAGATTCAGTTTGTTAGGCACGGCTACATCACCTTTAACGGCATGAATCAAAAGCTGCAACAGCTTAGTCAATAAGCAGCAATTAGCTGACCTTAATACACTTGATTTTATAGTCAGACATAAGTTAATATCAAACCTACACAGTGGATAAGCACAAATACCAAGAGGAGTAGTCAAGTGTCAATTCAAGCTGAGAAAAGGCGTGCTGAGCGTTACGCCGTCCATCGCGGTTCCGTTGCTAATATCAATGGTCAAGAGGCCTACAGCACGATTACTGACGTCTCTGAAACCGGCATTGGCTTTATCTGCTCTCCACAACTGCATAACGGCGATAAAGTCGATCTGGCTTTAGAGTATAAAATGGGCAACACCACCAAAGTATTCCACGTTATTGTTGAGGTTGTGCGTTATTTGAAAGAAGATTTTGAATATTATGCCGGTGCGGTTGTCAAAACCATGACCGAAGAGTTCAAACAGTATCTTGAACAGATTAAGTTATCTCGTCAACGCCTGGCCATGTAAAACGACACAGCAATCAGCAAAAACAAAAAAGGCACTCATTTGAGTGCCTTTTTTATATTAAGAACTGATTAGCTGACAAACATTAACGCAGATTCAATACATCCTGCATATCAAACAGACCTCTGTCTTTATCTGCAATCCAGTTACAAGAGCGCGCCGCACCATTAGCAAAGGTCATTCGGCTTGACGCCTTATGCGTTATCTCAACACGCTCCCCTTCCGCTGCAAACAGCACGGTATGGTCCCCAACAATATCACCGGCACGAACCGTTGCAAAACCGATAGTATTCGGATCACGCGCTCCGGTAATGCCTTCACGACCATAGACCGCACACTCTTTCAGGTCACGCCCTAGAGTCTCGGCAACCACCTCACCCATACGTAGAGCAGTACCGGACGGCGCATCGACCTTATGACGGTGGTGACCTTCAATCACTTCAATATCGTAAC
>CAZNML010000169.1:0-3787 GCA_964574275.1 uncultured Thiosulfatimonas sp.
CCGACAAACTGCGACTGCACCTCATCGTAGTCGTAAAACTCAATATCTTTATTGGGTGGCGGTGGCGGGGACAGCAGTTCACCATCCGGTGTACGCTGATAGAAACTCTCCATACCGGCCTCATGAATCACCTCACAAACCGAAGCGCATCCATGACAGCAGAAAGAGCGCTGTTCACCGTTGATCTGTTTGAGAATGAGATCCCCTTCAGGGATCGCTTGACCACAATGAAAACAGCTCTGTTGCATCTATTTAGGATCCTGAACCATCATTGAACGACCCATATTGTAACGAATATCACCCTGGGTGACTTCCATAATCAGGTCCCACTTACCTTTAACATTCAATACAAAATCAGCCTGATACTCACCCGGCTTACCGGTAGCAACCAGAGGCTGTTCGCCATCCAGTTTACGTGACGAAGGTCGATAGTAGTATAGGATCGCCGTATCTACTTCTAACGGCTTATTGTCTTTATCCAGTACATTCAGCACCACCTTTTCAGACTTGCCTTCAGACATCACCGGCAGATCAACTTTCAATTGCCAGCCTAACTGTTCCATACGTTTACGTTCGGCAAGAATGGCATCCATGTTTTTACCTTGCTCGTAAAAATCATCAATGACCAAACCGGGGTTAGTGACGATCGCCATACTGACCATAAAAAAGTTTACCGCCAAAACAATGGTTAGAATTACAAACCATGCAACAACAAATGGGTTTTTCCAAGCAACACTCCAATCGCGAGTATCTTTTTTTGCCTGATCCATCGACCTTTCTCCTAAAAATAAAAAAGCCCTAAAAAAGGGCTCTTATTATACCGCATCAATTAGCGACAAAAATAGCCATCCTCACTCGGATGACTAATGACCATATTAACGAGGACGTGGTCCTATAAAGGTGGCGTCATACTCGGTAAATATCGCCGGGTTATTTTGATCAACCACTTTAATCGTTACCGGTGTATTGACATCAGTTAAAGTCTTTTTCGGGATTTTAACAAACAGGTCAGTGGCACCCACATTACCCGCCTGAATATCCAGATTTGGACGGCTAACAACGTAACTTAACCCTTCTGGCCCTTCAACCGTTACCTTGGCCTGCATAGGCATACTGCTCTTATTAACCACCTTTAATACCCACTTGTTCTGGATGGTACCATCACTCATCTGTACGAATAGTGGTGCGCGTTCATGCAACGCCTTAAGATCAATCGGCGACATGGTTAATAGACCCCAGACAATCATTGCACCAGCAAATGCCATAATAGAGCTGTAAACCACCACACGTGGACGTTTCCAGATTGCCGGTAACTCTTTACCGCTGAACTCTGCCAGTGAAGCATAACGGATCAGACCTTTCGGTTTCTTGATCTTCTCCATAACAGAGTCACAGGCATCAATACATAGACCACAGGTAATACAACCGAACTGTTGTCCACGGCGGATATCAACGCCAGTCGGGCAGACAGCAACACACAAGTTACAGTCAATACAGTCACCTAATTCCGGTGCCTCTTCACCCGGTTTAACACGCTTCATACGACCGCGTGGCTCACCACGGTTCTGGTCATAGGTTGGTACCACGGTTTCAGTATCGTACATTGCACCTTGAATACGTGCATAGGGACAAAAACCAATACACACCTGCTCACGCAGAATACCGGCAAAAAAGTAGGTTGCAATACCTAACAGCAGAATGACTGTGGTTTCAGTTGGACCCCACTCTAAAACGAATAGGCGTGCCCATAAGTCAAAAGCATCGGTAAAGTAAGCAACAAAACTAAAAGAGGTTGCCATACCGATCATTAGCCAGATAAAGTGCTTAGGAACTTTCTTCTTAAGCTTATCCAGGCTCATTGGCGCTTCATCTAACTTCATACGCTTATTAGGCTGACCCTCAATCTTCTCCTCTATCCAGGTAAAAACATCGGTCCATACCGTATGGAAACAGGCGTAACCACACCACAAGCGTCCTGCAATGGCTGTTGATGCAGCCAGCAATAGAGCAAAGAACAACAGGATCATTGCCAGTACCCAAATGTCCTGAGGCAGAATCGTTAAACCAAAGATATGAAACTGACGATTAGGCAGATCAAACAGTAAAGCCTGGTGCCCATCCCAACGTAGATAAGGACCAACAAACAGGGCTATCCAAAAAGAGGCGATGATCCACTTAGCTTTACGGAATACACCCGGAATACGTTTTGCATGCACAGTCCCACCGGTATGTACCGGTAATATCTCAACACCGATATTCTGCAGGTTTTTATTACTGGTATCCATCTCGCTTAACAGCGATCCGGTGCGGCCATCATCTCGATATAACTCTTTGTTTTCTTCAGACATAAAGCGATCCTTGCATTACGTAGATTGATTGATAAGCAAATTATATAAAATTAACTTGTGCATGCATAAGTCAATTTTTTTATCCAGACCTATAAACAAAAATAGGCCTGCATCTAGCAGGCCTATTTTTGTTTATAGATAAGAATTACTTCACATCTTCTTTATGTTCGTCAGTCTCAAGACCTTCGATGCCACGAGTGGCTTTCCAACCGAAACCAACTAATGCAACAATTGAGAAAACTACTGCCCCAATTGACATCCAAAGTACCCAGTCGCTATTCAACTCATTCATAACTTACTCCTATAACTTGACATAAATCAAGTTTATGTAAATCTAAAAGTAAAAAGGGAAGACATTGTCGCCCTCCCTTTCTATCTAAGTAAAGTTAATCAAAACTTAACCTACTGTCCGCCACCAAGGGCATGAACGTAAACAGTTAGACGTTTAACATTAACTTCTGCATTTGGAAGACGCTCTTTGAAAGCAGGCATAACCGCTTGCTTAGTACCTTCAACGTACTCACCATTTTTCTTAACGTTAACACCGTTCGCGATTACGTTATAAACTTCTTCACGATCAGAGCTAAAACGCCAAACCTGGTCAGTTAGGTTAGCCGCACCAGTCGGAGCAAGTGGCTTACCTGCAGGACCGTGACATGCCATACACATACCTTTCATGTATACCGCTTTACCTGCTGCATAAGCGGCATCACCACCTTTACCTTCAGATAGCGCAATTACATAATCAGTTACGTCGTTCATCTCTTGTTCAGTTAAGTTACCCATCATCCCTTTAGCAGGCATGTTACCGATACGACCATTTTTAATAGAAGCTTCGATTTGTGATGCTTTACCACCGAATAACCAATCATCATCAGCTAAAACCGGGAAGTTAGGGTTACCTTGACCACCAGCACCGTGACACGCTGCACAGTAATCACCGAATAACATTTTAGATGTTGATACAGCGTATGCTTTTAGATCTTCATCTTTAAGAATTTCATCTACAGACATAGAAGCCAATTTCTCTTCTTTATCTGCAAATTTTGATTTACGCCAGTCTTTTAGAACTGTGAAATCTTCATGGTACTCTTCAACCTGAGTCCAGCCAGCCATACCCTTGGTGTGCTCACCTAACTCTTCTGTAAGAGGAATCGTAGGATAGTAAAGCGCATAGAATACGATCATGATGAAACCAGCGTAAAAAGATAGCATCCACCACAGCGGTGGCGGGTTATCTAATTCACGTAGATCTTCATCCCAAATATGACCAGTGTTCCCTTCGTTTGGCCATGGATTATGTTGTGCCATAGTTATTCTCCTCAGAATAATTATTCATCATCATTCAGTATTTTGTATTTTTGCTCTTCCATCTCTTTACGCTTACTTGGACGTAGTGCCATCCAGAAGGTAATGAGCATGCCAAAAAATACCAATAC
>CAZNML010000170.1:0-3717 GCA_964574275.1 uncultured Thiosulfatimonas sp.
GCATCCAAATTAGACAACATTCCTGCCAGGAAGTAGGTATCCTTCTCGGCACCATGGCCTGACTGCTCCGCCATCAACTCACAGAATTTTGCATTTAACAGTGAAGTGGTCATTAACTCAGGCGGGATGTCATCCATATTGGCCAACATCAATAAGTTCACCCAGAATTTAAGGCGTTTCAGCCCCATGTATTTCAGTCCATCCGAAATATTTTCAACACGAATTGGAATATCGTTCGCCGGGTTGTTAATCGCCACTAACAGTTTATGACTAAGCCCCACATCCTGTGATACTACTTCGGAAAGTTCGTCAAAAGAGCTCTCCGGTGCATTCACCTTAGCCAACAGCTGCAACAGATTTAACTTATTACCGGACAGCTTCTGATCATTGGCAATCACCGGGCTGGTAAAGAAGTACCCCAGGAAGTAATCAAAGCCCATCTCTTTGTAGTGGGCAAACTGCTCTTCGGTATCCACCGTATCGGCAATCACCTTAATGCCTTTTTTGTGCAGTTTCTCAATATGCTGGCGCAGTTCAATAGCATTGAAGTGTTCTGTTCTTATCTTAGCGTAGCCGGTAATGGTCGCTAACTTTTCACTCGCCTCATCCCCGGTATAGTCATCCAATAAAAAGTGATAACCCTGAACCTTTAACTCTTTTAAGTTCTTCAGCACCTCCACATTTTTAAGAATAGCGGTCGACACTTCCAATACCAGCAGGTGGTCTGAGTTGATCTCAGGTATTGAGTTCGGCGTCAGTAACGAAGCGGGCATATGCAGCATGGACGGGTAACTGCCGACCACCGATTTAAAACCGATATCCTCCTGCACTCGATTAATGAGTGCTTCGGTTTCAGCCACCGCATGTGCCTGCGGGTTCATGCCATAATGAAACCGTAACTCATAGGCAAACAAATGTTTATTGCCATCCAAAATTGGCTGGCGACCGATATACACTTTAGGCTGAGCCATACTTCTTTAATCCTGTAAAAATACTGAAATAAGCAGAAACTGTACGATGATTTACGCTGATATTCAAGCTAAATCAACTTGTTAATAAATGCAACAGGCCTGCCCAGCATTAAACTCATCAGGCCTGATTAAATGGGCTGTTAACGATTAAACAGCAGGCGGTGTCCCGGCGTGAAGTCGGCGAACTCACCCTGGTGGTATTTCAGTTCACCGGAAACAATCGTACTTACCACACTGGACTTAAAGGTGTGCCCTTCCCATGGCGACCACTGACACTTGTACAGGTTGTGCTCTTTATCATCAGTATGCGGCTTGTTCATATCCACCAGCGTCAGATCCGCCCAGTAACCCTCACGAATAAAACCACGGTCTTCAATCTGATAACGAATCGCGACATTGTGTGCCACTTTCTGCACCACCAACTCCAGATCAAACACGCCTTCGTGCACCAGGTCTAACAAAGAAGACAGTGACTGCTGCACCTGTGGCAAGCCAGCCGGTGCCATAAAATATTTATTCTGTTTCTCTTCGTCGGTGTGTGGCGCGTGATCGGTGGCGATAATATCAATACGACCATCAATCACCGCCTGGCGAATGGCGTCACGGTCCGACTGTTTCTTAACTGCCGGGTTACACTTAATGTAAGTGCCACGAGTTTCATAGTCGGCATCGGTAAACCATAGATGGTGAGTACAGGCTTCGGCGGTAATTTTCTTGCCTTCGATCGGGCCCGGTTCAAACAGCTCCATCTCCTCAGCAGTGGTTAAGTGCAGAATGTGCAGATCCGCGCCGGTCTCTTTTGCCAACTGCACTGCAAAAGAGGATGACTTGTAACAGGCTTCTCGGCAACGGATATCCGGGTGTGCACTGATCGGCACATCTTCACCGTACTTTTCACGATACTTCTCTTCCTGCGCCTTGATCATCGGCGTGTCTTCGCAGTGGGTGGTGATCAAAGTCGGGCTGTAGGTGAAAATATCACGCAATGCCTGCTCGCGATCCACCAGCATATTACCGGTTGACGCCCCCATAAAGACCTTTACCCCGCACACATTTCTCGGGTTGACCTTTTTCAACTCTTCGACATTGTCATTGGTGGCACCGAAATAGAATGAGTAGTTGGTCCACGCTTTCTCAGCACCAATCTGATATTTAGCCTCCAGATTCTCAAGAGTCGTCGTAGTCGGCTTGGTATTCGGCATTTCCATAAAAGTAGTGGTTCCACCGGCGAGCGCCGCTTTGGATTCAGTGGCAATATCCCCTTTACTGGTCAAGCCAGGATCTCTAAAGTGCACCTGATCGTCAATCATACCCGGCAACAGCGTCAAACCAGCCGCATCAATCACCTGATCTGCCACCGCATCAATCTTGTCGGCAATTTTAGCAATACGGCCATTCTCTACCAGCACATCTACAACCTGCTGTTTGCCCTCATTCACCATTGTGGCTTGAGAAATCAAAATACTTTTTAGTGCTCCACTCATGACAATCCGCTTCCTTTAAACTCTTCTAAACTCTTCGCATACGAGAAAAAATCATATTTGAATTATTGTAGCGTGAAATACGCAATGATTGAGTCGATTTCTGTCTTTTTAACCTATTCCAAAATACAAACTGCTAAAATAAAGATTCGATTTTCAACGCTTTAGATCTGCTCATGAACCCAATTAAATGGCTACTGATCGGCATCGTCCGCTTCTATCAGCTTTTTATCAGCCCTCTTCTCGGGCCGCGCTGCCGTTTTTATCCGACCTGTTCCAACTACACCATAGAGGCCATAAAGCAACATGGCGTGATCTGTGGTAGCTGGCTGGCCATTAAACGCATTGGCCGCTGCCATCCCGCTAACCCGGGTGGCGTTGACCCGGTGCCGAGTTGCGGTTGTGGTAAACAATGTCAGCATGAAGAGACATCGCCAGAGAACAGTGACGAGGCCAAACAGCAAACCGCTAAGAAAGACTAATTTTTGCCAGCAACAAAACTCCCAGCGTTCGCAGGGGATTTTTAATGGATTGAGCAACTCAATTTTGCATTATCGCGCTATACAAAAACGCGCCATAAAACCAGGCAGACCGAATCCGCCTAACCTTATAACCTTAATGCATTAGCGCTTAGCTTCGGTAACACAGACAGTTCGCTGCTTACACCAAGCAATGGCACAATTTTAAGCCTGTCCGCCCCTCTACACCTCTTCTTTAAATTCACTGCTCTGTCATATTCACTAAGAAAAAATACGCTACAATGGCCAGATTGTATTTAATTTTCCATCAAACTCTTATATCAAAGGCTTGGCAATGCAACAACACAACTCGGATCTTTCTCAACAAGACTACCCTCGTTACATTAACCGTGAACGCAGTCTGCTGGAATTTAACCGACGTGTACTCGCCCAAGCTAAAAACCCGGATATTCCGCTGCTGGAACGTTTGAAGTTCCTGTGCATTTCCAGCAGCAATATGGATGAGTTTTTTGAAGTACGTCTAGCCAGCCTGTATGAGCTGGAAAATGATCCCGGTGCCCGTACCAAACCGGATAATCTATCACCGTGCGAAGCGGTAGAGATGCTGTCTGAAGTGGCGCATGAATTAGTCGAAGACCAGTACCACACCCTGAATCACGTCCTCATTCCTGAGCTGGAAAAAGAGAACATCCGCTTTCTTAGACGTAACCACTGGACAGAGCAGCACCGCGAGTGGGTACAGACCTATTTTGAGGAGTCATTACAGCCGGTATTGAGTCCAATGGG
>CAZNML010000171.1:0-3612 GCA_964574275.1 uncultured Thiosulfatimonas sp.
CGGAACCAAAGCCGGAACCAAAGCCGGAACCAAAGCCGGAACCAAAGCCGGAACCAAAGCCGGAACCGCTATACAGTGCCTCACAAGTCGCCACTGCTGAACAACAGTACCTGTCCGCCCTGCGCGATGAAATTGTGATGCATGCCCAAACCACCTATCCACGTCGAGCCAAACGGCGCCAGATTGAAGGCATCGTCATGATTCAGTTCACCCTGCTGCCAAATGGCAGAATCAGCCAACTGTCCATTATCAATAGTTCAGGGCAACGCAGCTTGGACGACGCCGCGCTCTCGATTATTCAACAGCGTATGAAAAACCGTTTTCTCGCCTTCCCTAAAGAGATTGAGCGCGCCAGTTGGCAGATCAAAGTACCGGTAAACTATCAATTAAACTAATAACTTAAACCGCCTGATCTACACAAATGCTATTCAGAAGCGCGTTAAAAAGTGGTATCATGGGCGCCTTTAAAAAATAACCGAGCAGTTTAGTATGGATTTCACCCCTCCAAGCCAGACACTGGAAGAGGTACAGGCGGACTTAGTCAAACGTTTTACCCACTTCGCCAACCCGAAAGATCGCTATAAATACCTGATCGATATGGGCAAGCAGCTGCAGAGCATGGATGAGAGCTTTCAAACGGAAGAGAACCGTATTCATGGCTGTCAATCCAATGTATGGATCAGCATTGAAGAGCACGACGGGCGTCTGTATATGCAAGCCAAGAGTGATGCCGCCATTGTATCTGGCCTGATCGCCCTGTTATTAAGAATCTATAATGGGCGCACACCGCAAGAGGTGGTCGCCGCCCCCTTGGAGTTTCTGGGAAAAATCGGCCTATTGCAACAGCTGAGCCCAAACCGCTCCACCGGACTGTACCACATGATTAAACGCATTCAGTCCGAAGGTGCCAAACGCGTCGCATAATTTTTAATTTGGTTAGGCGTTAACAACAAAGCCCCGCTAAAATAATTTTTAGCTGGGCTTTTTAGTTTTCCAAGGTAAAAATCAACAGGCCTGATAATAATATTTAAGCCTAAGACTCTGGTTTACGCTGCAAATAAAACGATTCAAAATTAGCCACCGCCAGCGGCTTGGAGTAATAAAAGCCCTGCAGCATATGACAGCCGGCTTGACGTAAATAATCTACCTGATACTCCGTCTCCACCCCTTCAGCCACCAGGGTTTTATCAAGTGTTAAACCGATATGAATCACCGCATCCACCAGCTGTTTCTTGCCCTGGTCGGTTGCCACATAATCGATAAAGCTTTTGTCAATTTTAATAATTTCGATCGGCAGCTCACTCAAATAACTGATCGAGGAGTAGCCGGTACCAAAATCATCTAACGCAAAACGAAAGCCCATCTTCTGCAAGTCTCTTAAATTCTGAATGGTATCCGGGTAGTTGGACTTGATTAACTCATACTCGGTGATTTCAAATACCAGCCTGCTCAAGTCAGCATCCATCTCCTGCACCAACTTGATAATGCGTTCGAAAAAATTTACCGAAGTAATATGTTTGACCGCCAAGTTAATCGACAGCTGAATATCCCAGCCCTTTTCCAGCCACTGCTTTTGCTGAGTAATCACAGTGCGAATCACCCACTCACCAAACTGCGTGGTGTGGTAGCCCTTCTCGATCAACTTGATAAACTCGATCGGCAGTACCCAGCCTTTCTGAGGGTGGTCCCAACGCACCAGAGACTCTGCGCCAACAATCTTTTGCGACCTGGCATCAAACTGTGGCTGAAAATAGAGTTCAAACTCCTGTTTTTGCAGTGCCCGCTCAATCTCCTTATCCATCTCATGCTCGTGCCTAAGCTGTGCTTCCAGCAGTTGATCATAAAAGTGAAACTGATCCTTACCCAGCTCTTTGGCCTGATACATGGCAATATCAGCAGATTTGATCAAGTGCTGCATGACATTGTCCTCACCGTCATGGACATCCTGCGGATAGGAGGCAACGCCAATACTGACCGTCACTTTAAATTCGGTGCCGGCAATCATATTGGGGCGGTTAAACGCATTTTGAATTCGGGCAATCACCTTTGACAGCTCCGATTCACTGGTCTCTTCATTGAACACAATCAGGAACTCATCGCCCCCCAAGCGACCTAGCACATCCTCCTCTCGAAGAACCGCTCTTATGTGATTGACACAAAGTTTCAATAACTCGTCACCGGCATCGTGTCCCATCAGGTCATTGACATTCTTAAAGTCATCAACATCTATCAGCGCAATATAGAAGGTCTGGCCAGTTCTGAAACAGTGTTTGATCTTAGTCTGCAGACTCGCTTCAATACTTTTTCGGTTGGCAATCTCTGTCAAAGGGTCATAATAGGCCAAGCGCGATAACTCAGACTGCTGGAACCGGTTCAGTTTAAGCAGGTTATTTTGTCGGAAAGTCAGCCAAAAAGTAATCAACAGAAACAGCACAAAGGTAATATTCAAGGTCTCATGCAACTGCACCAGCTCATACTCTTGTGTTTTAAACTCAATATAGCTGGCTTGAATATTGTGCCAGGTCTGTCGCTCTACCTGCTCCGCCTCTTCGGATACGGCCACCACAACGGCAGTGATCTGCTGGATGACCTCCTGTGGAGGCTTCAGTTTATGTTTATCAATCAGTGGTACTATCGCGCTTAATTGCTGGCGAGTGCTCTTCTCTATAGCTCGATTATTCGTGTAGGCAATATCGGTAAAGGCGATGGCGGCATCAAAATAGTCAATCGCCTCATACATTAGCGCTTCATTGCTTGAGCGCACAGCATTCAGGTAGGTCGCCAGTGCTTTCTGGGCCATCAGGCTGACTTTGAAAGTAAAACGCAAACTATCAATATTGATAATTTTCTCTTGCGACTGCGCGACTTTGGCAGGAATCTTATTCACGGTGTACTGATAATAGACAAACGCCAGCAAGATCACCAGGGCAGCAATCACCAACACCGCATATTTTGAACTGCTAAATCTATTTAAATTCAATTTTAGAGATCATCCACATCCATAGAGGTAAATTAAGTTCATACTCTTTTTTGCTGGCGTCGTAATCTGGAAAAACAATCCGCATCGGCCCTTTATCCCTTACCCCAATATAGTCACCGTTCTCACGCGTCACCAGTAAAATCCGATATTTTTGCCAGGTTGCCTGATCAATCTTTACTCTATAGTCGTCGATCGCCTTGAATGAGATCGATGTCACACCACTCTGAGCTTTTTGCGCCAGCAGATCCTTTAACCAGATGCCGGTATATTCAGCGGATTTCTTCTCCCAGGGGTTATAGAGCTTGACGGTTTGCAAGGTAAACTGGCTCTCCAAATCCTTGACTGAGATCCGTTGATCGACCTCGGCACTCAACTTACCGGCAAAACGGATCTTACGCTCACCATTTGCCGAAAATGCGGCCGTTGAAACCAACACCAAAACCAAAAATGAGGCCAGAAAAGCCTGTACTCTTGCCATCGCTGCCTCCTTGTTACTTATGCCCTGTCGTTAAGACGCACTATATTTAAAGAAAACACAGGCTACTTGAACGCCACCTCTTTAGCGAACGCCAAAACTATAATCATTAATACTTACCAGTATATAGCTTTGATCTATTTATTCAATAAACGCA
>CAZNML010000172.1:0-3449 GCA_964574275.1 uncultured Thiosulfatimonas sp.
GTCATTGGCTCCTGAAATATCATCGCCACCTGCTTACCGCGCACCCTCTGCATCTGATGCTCCGGCAACTCAAACAGGTTCTGCTGGTTCAGCACAATCTGACCACTGACAACATCCAAAGCTTCAGGCAGCAGACGCATGACCGCCAGACTGGTCAGCGACTTGCCACTGCCAGACTCGCCCACCAGAGCAAAGATTTCACCAGACTCAATCTCAAAGCTAATATCGTCAATCAAACTCTGTTGACCAACCTTTACTGAAAGACCGTTAACCTGTAAAACGGGTTGTGTGCTTTGCATTATTTATGACCTCTTGGATCCAACACCATCTGCACCCTATCCGAGAACAGATTGGCTGCCAATACTAAAATAAACATAAAGAAAAAGGCGGAGAACAGCGACCACCAGACCATCGGCTCACGCGCCATCTCTAAACGTGCCTGGTTAATCATATTGCCCCAGCTGTGCATGGTCGGATCAACCCCCACGCCGACATAGGACAACACCGCTTCGGCCAGAACCAGGCCACTGAAATCCAATACCACCGCAATTAAAACTATATGCATCACATTCGGCATAATATGACGACCGATAATTTTAGCGCGACTCACGCCAAAGGCGCGCGCGGCGGTAACAAACTCAATCTGGCTGATTTTTAGCGTTTCGGCACGCAATAGTCTGCACAGACCTGTCCAACTGGTCATCCCCAGAATCAGAATCAAAAACAGCAGACGCACATCCGCACGCTCCTCGGTGGTGCTGAACCAGTCCGGATTATTATTCATAATCACCTGCATCACCAATACCGCCGCCGCAATCAATAGAACTCCTGGAATCGAGTTCAAAGTGGTGTACAGGTATTGAATGACATCATCCACCCAGCCTTTAAACAGGCCTGCCGAAATACCTAAAATCAGTGCCACCGGCAACATCACCAGCGTGGTCAGCACGCCGATCAAAACACCGGTACGAATACTTTTCAGCGACTCATACAGCACATCACCACCGACCTTATCGGTACCCAAAACATGATAAGCGTGGCTCAATAGATAGAGCCAGCTTAAGAAGCTGACAATCAACATCAAACCAAAATAAGCAGTCTTCCACGGCAGCTGTGTTTCGCCGCGCCACACCATTGCAGCCCACACTGACAAACTGACCTGGTGCCGACGACTGCGCCACAAAAGGTGTAATAACATCAAAGCACTGCTGATAGCCAGCCCAACCATTAACGCCTTAACACTCTCCACACCGACAGAGACCGACGGATCGACAAATTTGAGCGGACGATAGTCGTGCACCACTTCGCCATTTTGCAGCACCTGCATAGAACGGTTATATTCCACTGTGGCAAACGGCGCGGAATAGGTGCGCTCCGACTGCTGTGCCAGATGAGAAAAGGCGCTGTCGAGCACACTTTGAGTTTTAGCACCGTCTGCATTCAAGGTGAAGTGAACCGAATCCAATAGCGCAAACAGCACATAGAACAGCAGTACCAAAGCGGCCATCATCGCTACCTTGGACTCAAATACCTTCAACCACTGGCGCTTGACCTGCGGTGAGCGGCTGATCACCCGGCCCCAGGCAAACAGCGCCAGGATCAGCCCCCAGATCATGATATCGGTCCATAACAAAGAGAGCGTCATGACTGCAACCTCACTCTAGGATCAAAATAGGTGTAGGAGATATCGGTCAGAATCAGACCGATAATATAGAGCACAGAGCCCAGAAACACCATCGCTTTAACGATAGAGAAATCCTGCGCATTGATGGCATCAATGGTGTAACTGCCCAGCCCCGGAATACCGAAGAACGACTCCATAATCAGACTGCCCATAAACAGAGTTGGAATCACCACTACCACACCGGTAAGAATCGGCAACAAACCGTTCTGCAAGACATGGCCAAACAGCACCTTGATTTCGGATAGACCCTTAGCCCGTGCAGTGCGCACATACTCCTTGTTGATCTCCTCCAAAAACAGGCTGCGATACCAGCGTACACCTGCGCCCATACCGGCAAATACACCGATCAATACCGGTAGAATCAGGAACTTAACGCCCTCCCAGCCACTTTCGTAACCGGAGATGGGTACCCAATGCCAGATTTTACTAAACAGAACCTGACCGGCGATAATATAGAACAGACCTGAAATCGACATAATCGCCACCGCCACCATCATGGTAGCGGTATCCAGCACCGAACCGCGGAACAGTACAATCAGTAGCGCCAGAGCGATATTGGTCACCAAGCCAATAATAAAGCTCGGTAGAGCAATTTGCAGACTCGGCCACATACGCTCATAAATGTCAGCCGAAATCTGTCGTCCAGAGTCGGACTGACCAAAATCAAACACAAACAGTTTTAACGACTGCTCCACAAACAGGGTTTCACTGATTTTATCCAGGCCTGCTGACTCTGCATTATAAAACAGCGGCTTGTCATAGCCGTGATCAACCTTCCAGGCTTCGATCATCTCCGGCGTGGTCTGCTTGGCTCCCAGCTGTGCACGCGCCATATCATCCGGGGTATTCACCATAAAGAACAGAGCAAAGGTAATCAAATTAACCCCGATCAGGATCGGAACCGCAAACAGCAGTCGGCGAACGATATAAGCAAACATTACAAGGCCTCCTGATCATTAACAACGGGTTTAACGACCGCTGACTGACGCGATCTATAAGCGTGCATCAACGGATAAATGGAACCCAACACAATTAGAACCAGTATAAACAGAGGCCAGGTAACCGGTTGATTCCATTCGGAATGTTTTGCCAAACGCTCATCTGGGCCAATGCGTTTGTACTTAATAGTATTATTCGCCAGCGGGTTCGCCCAGACATTGTGGTACCAGCTGTGATAGAGCGCTAAGGATTTTGGATGATAACCCCAAATCCACGGTGCATCCTGTTGAGCGATGCTAACCATCTCCTGAATTAACTGACGTCGCTGTTGGTTACTCTGCATGGTTTTAATCTGCTCAAACAGCTGGTTGAATTTTGGGTTATCGTAGTTGGTACTGTTAATCCCAGCCCCGTCGGTATGAATGGTGGCGTTGCCACCATACAGTAGAAACAGAAAGTTCTCGGGATCAGGATAGTCGGCGTTCCAGCCCCAGATAAACATCTGCGCTTTGGCTCCGCGCACCTTATCTTGAAAGCGGTTGTAATCGGTAGCACGAATCACCAGCTCGATCCCCAGCTTGGCAAACTGTTTGCGATACCAGTTCAACATCGCCTTGCTGTCGGGACCAGTCGCAGCAGTATCAAAGTTCAAGGTTAACGGTGAGCCATCTGGCAAACGCCCATTTGCATAACCGGCCTCTGCCAACAGCTGTTTAGCATAAGCAAGCGGCTTTCGCTGAGCACGCTCACTCTCCCAGTTATAGACCGCTCGATTCAAACCAGGCTGCCCCTGCGTATAACCAAAAATACCTGGAGGAATCGGTCC
>CAZNML010000173.1:0-3436 GCA_964574275.1 uncultured Thiosulfatimonas sp.
TAAAACCATGCTCGAGCAGTTGACCGATCCACTGGTGCATATTGTGCGTAACTCCATTGACCACGGTATTGAGAACCCGGATGTACGTGCCGCTGCTGGTAAGTCTGAGATGGGAACGGTGAAGATGGCCGCCTTCCACGAAGGTGGAAATATCCTGATACAGATTACCGATGATGGTGCCGGTATTGATGCGCGTAGAATCGAACAGAAAGCGATTGAGAAAGGGGTGATTGAAGAGGATCACGGCCTGTCTGACCAAGAGGTGGTGGATCTGATTTTCCACCCGGGCTTCTCCACTGCAGAGGTGGTGAGTGATATCTCCGGGCGTGGCGTCGGTATGGATGTGGTGCGTCGAAATATTCGTGGTTTAGGCGGTTCGGTTGATGTCAAAACCACGCTGGGTGAGGGCAGTGTCTTTACCATTCGTCTACCATTGACTCTGGCGATTTTGGATGGCCAATTGTGTAAGGTTGGCAGCGAGACCTATGTATTCCCACTGGTGTCGATTATTGAATCGATTCAGGTGGATAAGTCACTGGTTAAAGGCATTGCCGGTCAGGCGGAGCTGTATAAACTGCGAGACTCTTATATTCCGGTGATTCGCCTGCATCAGAAGCTTGGCGTGCAGGACGCCTGTGAAGATCTGTCTGAAGGTCTGCTGGTGGTGGTTGAGGATGGCGGTAAACGTGCCGGTATCTTTGTCGACGATCTACTCGGGCAGCAACAGGTGGTGATTAAGAGTTTAGAGAGCAATTTCATGAAAATTGATGGTATTGCTGGCGCAACGATTTTAGGTGATGGTACAGTGTCACTGATTTTGGATGTCAAAGAGGCGGTCACCAGCCATAAAGGTGGCCTGACAGCCGTACAGGCAAACGTTGCTTAAGCAACTTATGGAGAGTAAGGAGAGGGAATGGCAGAACACAATGCGGGCCTGGCGTTAGGGGCAGAAGAGGTACAACAGACAATTTTAATGTTGAATTTGTCCATTGCGCAAATCGATCTCTCTATCTCAGAGGGCGACCACTCCGTTAACACTTTGATCGACTCATTTACCTATATGTCGCAGCAGATTGAGCAGATCAAGCTTTCCAGCCAGCAGATTCTGGCAGATCAGATGGACAGTGATACCGTGCAGGTGCATAACCAGATGTTAAGCGATCAGACCTCTGAACTGGCTGAGAAGATGCAGCAAGCGGTTATCGCCTTTCAGTTTTACGACAAATTAAGCCAGCGCTTAAACCATGTCTCACACGGTCTGTCAGGCCTGGCTGAAATTGTTTCACACGAGATGCGTGTTAAAGATCAAGCTGAGTGGAATGCCTTTAAGCTGGCCATTCGCAAAGGCACCACCATGCGTGAAGAGGAGGAGCTGTTTGAGCTTATCTTTGATCAACATCTGCCGACAGAAGAGGCGATTGATATTATGCGCAGCCGTATGTTGCAACGTATGCAGGAAGAGCAACAGCAGCAGGATGAGGACGATATAGAGTTGTTCTAAGCGGTAATCAGGTTATAAATAAACCCCTTAACTGGGGTTTTTTTATGGGTGCTGAAAACCGAGAGTCCGCTTAAACAGGCGTGTTAGGCGTTAATTATATTAGCTACGTCTTATGTCTTATTTAGTCATAAATAAATTCATGTTTTCTAATTCAAAAAAATTTATAACAATAGGATTCAGCAGATGCAGCCGGAGGTTGTATTAAGTAATACTCAATGAGGATAGAGCATGAAACAGTTGAAGACACTTTGGGCAAACGCACTTTTGAGTTTGGCATTAATGGCTGCTCCGGTTGCGGCTTGGGCTGCAAATCATATGCCGTTTGTATTAAGCAGTGTGGAAGCTGGGACAGTGGCGGATGCTACTGCACAGGCTAAGGCTGCGCTGCAGGGCAAAGGCTTTGAGGTGGTTGGGGAGTATTCGCCCTCTAAAAATACCCAAGTGTTAGTGGTGACCAATAACGCCCTGAAAGCAATGGCGGCCGAATCAGAGAACGGCGGCTTTGGTGCCATGGAGCGTGTCTCGATTACCGATAAAAACGGTTCGGTGCAGGTGAGTTATACCAATCCGGTCTATATGTGGAATGCCTACCGAATGAAAGGTGATATTACTCCGGTACAAAAGGCGATGCAGGCCGCACTGGGTGCCAAAAAAGAGTTTGGTGCCGACGAAGCTCTGAGTGCGGATGATCTGCGTGAGTATCACTATAAAATGATGATGCCCTATTTTGATGATGAAGATGAGCTGGCCGATTACGGCTCTTATGAAGAGGCGGTGAAGCAGGTGGAAGCCGGGCTGGCTACCGGAAAAGCGGGCGCCTCTAAGATCTACCGCATTGATATTCCAGGTAAAAAGATGAGTGTGTTTGGTGTCGGGCTGAAAAACGGCGAAGCCGCCGACACCTTTATTATGGATAAAATTGATAAAAACTCAGAGAGCCATGCGGCACACTTTCCTTATGAGTTGTTAGTGGTGGATGATGAGGTCATCGCTCTGAACGGTAAGTTTAGAATTGCGATCAACTGGCCCTCTCTGTCAATGATGGGTGATGGCAGCTTTATGAGTATTTCCAATGCACCGGATGATATTGTTAAAGCCCTGGAAGCGGTGGCAACCAATCAGAAGATGGAGTCTGACGATTCCGATTACTAATCTTGTTTTCCCCAAAGAGTCCCTTAGCGCAGTTTTTCTGCGCTTTTTTCGTTTTTAAACCTTGAAAATCATCAGGCCTGTTCCTATTTAAACAACACACTATTCATTTAGCGCCTTTTGCCTAGTGGCTTGAGGCCTGTTTAAGTTAAATAAATTAATTGGAGTCTTATTCAATGAGTGCAACAGAAACCCATGCGTTTCAAACCGAAGTGAATCAACTGCTGAAACTGATGATTCACGCGTTATATTCAAACAAAGAGATCTTCGTGCGAGAGTTGGTATCGAATGCGTCGGACGCATTGGATAAATTGCGTTTTGAAGCGGTATCGAACGACGCTTTGAGCGAAGGTGAAGAGGAGCTGGCGATTTCGCTGGAGTTTGATAAAGAAGCTCGTACCGTCACCATTTCGGATAATGGTATTGGTATGACACGTGATGAGGTCATTGCAAACATTGGTACGATTGCCAACTCTGGAACGAAAAAGTTTTTAGAGTCGATGACCGGCGATCAGGCGAAAGACTCGCACCTGATCGGTCAGTTCGGTGTTGGTTTCTACTCCTCTTTCATTGTTGCCGATGAGGTCTCTCTGGTCACACGTAAAGCGGGCACCGATGCCGCAGAAGGAACCAAGTGGGTCTCGCAGGGAGAGGGTGAGTTCACGCTGGAAACGGTTGAGAAGGCACAGAAAGGGACACAGATCACCCTGCACCTGAAAGAGGACATGGATGAGTTCCTGGAAGAGGCGCGTCTGAAAACTATCATCACTACCTACTCGGATCACA
>CAZNML010000174.1:0-3302 GCA_964574275.1 uncultured Thiosulfatimonas sp.
TGGCAGGCCTGCCCATTTTACAGCAGATTGCTCAACGTTATAAATTGCCCAAAAAGGTGGTGCAGTTAGCGGAAAAAGTCACGCAGTGGCATGGCCTGATTCATAAGGGCTTTGATGCAGACTCCAAGCCTGCTTTGCAGGCGGAACAGTATCTGCAGGTATTGCAAGGTTGTGCGGCTTTTAAGAACACGGAGACGCTACAAAAGGTGTTGCTGGCGTGTGAGGCTGACTCCAGAGGGCGCTTAGGCTTTGAGCAGGCCGCTTATCCGCAAAAAATTCTGTGGCTGCAACTGGCACAGGTGGCCAGCCAGGTCGATAATCAGGCGATTATTGCCCAGGGTTATAAGGGGGCGGAGATTGCCCA
Source organism: uncultured Thiosulfatimonas sp. (assembly GCA_964574275.1). Classification (GTDB taxonomy): domain Bacteria; phylum Pseudomonadota; class Gammaproteobacteria; order Thiomicrospirales; family Thiomicrospiraceae; genus Thiomicrorhabdus. The sequence goes on from CAZNML010000174.1 coordinate 365, forward strand.
GGCGATTAAGGCTAAACGGCTGCAATTGATTGAGGTATTTATCGGTTCACATTCGAAGTGATAAGCGTACAATTAAAATAATGGCGGTTCTAAAATTGAGTGAGGTTTATGCGTTTTCCAACAGTTTGTGATATCTGCACGCAAGAGGTGTTATCGATCGATTCGGAGTCCACGCTGAAGATGGCATTGGACAGGATGATGGCGGGTAATCACCGCAATATTATTATTTTAGGCGGACACTATCATCATGTATTGCGCGCGCAGGAGATGCTGTTTTTCAATTTGAAAAAGGTACCGTTGGAGACCTGTCTATCTGAGCTGGAGCTACCGCGTCTGCCAGTGATTAATAAGGGTGCGAATATTCTGGACTGTGTTGTTTTCTTGAAAGAGGAGGTCGATCAGGTTGGTGTGGCTGACGATGAAGGTAAGCTTTGTGGGGTGTTGACGCATACGGATATCGTCAATAGCATCGATCCCGAGGTGCTGTTGGAGAATTACACGGTCAGTGATGTTATTAATAAGCACCGCAAGGATCTTTGGGTCAAGAGCAGTGATCCGACCCATGTGGTCATTCAGAGTATGGCAAAGCACGGCGTGGATTGTGCCATCGCCCGTGAAGGTCATGATTTGCGTGGGGTGTTTACCACCAAGGATGTGATGCGTCTGTATGAAAGTGGGCAGGACTTGGTCGCACCGCTGTCTGAATATATGAGTCATCCGGTGCAGACTGTGCCGGCTTCCTCCAGTATTAAAGAGGCGTTGGACTTTATTCAGGAGAAGCATTTTAAACGAGTGGTGGTGGTGGATGATCAGCAGCGCCTATTGGGTACTGTACTGCAAAGTCAGTTGATCTCGCTCTCCTATAGCAACTGGGCGGTGATTATGCGTAACTTCCAGACCGAGCTGCAGGAGATTAATGCTCTGCTGGAAAAGAAGAGTCGGCACTATGAAGGGTTGGCGGCGCAGGATGCTTTGACAGGCCTGTATAATCGCTACAAGTTTACTGAGGTTTTTGTTTCTGAGTTGAATACCATGCAGAAACGTCAGAATGCCATGAGCTTGATTATGTTGGATCTGGATCATTTTAAAAAGATCAATGATCAGTATGGTCATAATGCCGGGGATCAGGTTTTGGTTGCTTTGGCTAAGGTGCTGGATGAAAACCATCGTCAAACCGATGTGATCTGTCGTTGGGGTGGTGAGGAGTTTTTGGTGCTGTTGCCATCGGCAACGGTCGAGCAGGCGGAGTTGATTGCCGAAAAGCTGCGTAATAAGATTCGAATGATTGATGTGCTGCCCGATCATCAAATCACAGCCAGTTTTGGGGTGACGCAGGTTAAGGATAAAGACGACTTGGAGAGTTTGGTGGGTCGAGTTGATGAGGCGCTGTATGCCGCTAAAAAGAATGGCCGCGACCGTATTGAGACGCGACTGTAATGATGGGTAACCTCTAATAATAAAAGCCACTTTAATCAGTGGCTTTTTTGTTTATAAGAGGGTTATTTGATCGTTTGCTGGAAGCTGAAAGCGCCGCGAATCTGGCCTTGCTGATAGCCGGTAGCTTGGTCATGCGGGTAGAGCTCTTCCAGTTTTGTTGTGACCTCTTTCGGCAGGGTGGCTCCATGACAGGTCAGGCAGATGCCGTCAGTAGGAATGGCTTTCATATAACGAATTGTGTCTTGACCATCCACTCTAACCACTTCAAACTTCTCCAGTTTCATAATCTCTTTGCCGTTCGCCGCCTGTGCATTAAACCACTCCAGAGTTTCTGTCTCCCAGCTGTCTGCATAAGCGCTGTTGCCACGAGGTTTTAGGCTGACTCGGTTTACATTCCAGCCGCTTTTTTCGCTTAAGGCTTGAGCAATGGCGGGCGCTTTTTTGTAGCACATGCCGACTGCGTGTGCAGGGCCTCCTGCTTTCATCGCTCTGCCCAGCTCGGGTTTGAGTTGTCCTAAGAACTCTTTAGCAAGTAAACGTGCTTCCTGGTGTTTAGCAGGAATTTCGCTGTTGGCCATGGCAGTGAATGGCAGAGCCATAAGTAGCGCACTCATTATCGGTTTTCTCATATTTAGAGCCTTGTTTATTAAATGTTGGAAAAAATATAGCAGGCCTGATAGGGGCTTTCAAGCGATATTTATAAGTGCATTTACTGTGTTTATTCGTGGGTGTTACATTTAGTTACACTATATTTCTGGTGCCGCAAGCGAGGTTTCATTTAGAATGGTAAATAACTCTAATTTTGTATACGGATTCTGATGCAATGGGCATGCAAACCTTGAAGAAACGCTTAATTCCTCTATTCATTCTAATCGCTGCGGTTGTCGTTTTTATTTATATGAAATCGACCAAGCCTGAACAGCCACCGGTTGCCGTTAAGGAAAAGGTGTGGATGGTGCAGGCCATGACGGCGCAATTCGAGCAGTTGGCGCCAGTGCAAACGCTTTACGGCAAGGTTGAATCCAGCTCAATGGTGTTTGCCGCCGCCCCGGTCACGGGGGTGGTCGATCAGGTGTTTGTTAAAGAGGGTGTGCAGGTGGATGCCATGGCACCTTTGATTAATATGAATGCTGCGGATCTGGCAATCCCGTTGCAACAGGCCAAGGCCGATGTGGCCGATGCGCGCGCGCAGATGCAGCTGCAGAGTCTGGCCAATAAGGCCAACAGCAAGCGTTTGGCGCATGAACAGAAGGTACTGCAACTCAAGCAGGATGCAGTAGCTCGTACCGAACAGTTAATGCGTAAAGACCTGGCCTCGCAGTCGACTCTGGATGCCGCCAAGGAGGCGCTGGTAAAACAGGAGTATATTGTGGTGGGTGCCCAGCTTGCGGTAGAGGAGAGTCAGCTACGCTCTTCTCAGAATAAGGCGAGACTGCAGAAGGCGCTGGCCGGTCTGCAGCAGGCTGAATTGAATCAGCAGCGCGGTCAGTTAAAAGCCCCT
>CAZNML010000175.1:0-284 GCA_964574275.1 uncultured Thiosulfatimonas sp.
AAAGGTGATTCTGTAGCAATCATTGGTTTTGGTACTTTCAAAGTTGGTGAGCGTTCTGCACGTACTGGTCGTAACCCTCAAACTGGTGCTGAGATGCAAATTCCTGCAGCTAAAGTGCCTAAATTTACAGCAGGTAAAGCACTAAAAGATGCAGTGAACTAAGAACTGTTAAAAAAGTGTAAAAAACACTGAAAATTGTTTGACATGTTCTCTCAACTCCCTATAATACGCCACATCAATTAAGCAAGCGACAAAGCTCAAACAGCTTACAGACGCGGTTTAAT
>CAZNML010000175.1:294-3288 GCA_964574275.1 uncultured Thiosulfatimonas sp.
GCTCCGCCATTATATAGTAACCGTAAGGTTACAAGTCGATTGTCAGATTTCAGGAGATCGCAATTAGACTCTAAATGCCAAAACTTGCACACAATGCATTTGGCCATCCTGGGTGATTAGCTCAGTTGGGAGAGCATCGCCCTTACAAGGCGAGGGTCACTGGTTCGAGCCCAGTATCACCCACCATACAATTAGGAGCGGTAGTTCAGCTGGTTAGAATACCTGCCTGTCACGCAGGGGGTCGCGGGTTCGAATCCCGTCCGCTCCGCCATTACACTAAAGCGATGTTCGTTCTGCGACCATCGCTTTTTTTATGTCTAATTTTTCCTATTTTTGATGTGTTGTTGTTCAGCTTTAGGTTGGGTTGCAGGTTTGTAATTTAAGCAGGCCTGTTCATTTATGGGGTTTGATTGCTGTGGTCGATGTGAGCTTTTAAAGCCACTTAAGCCTATACTGAGTGTCGACTTTATTGAAGATATAAAAAACCGCACTGGGTGCGGTTTATAATTCACTATCCCTATAGACGGGGATAAGGGCCTGCCTGTTTCACAGGCTGGTTTTTTGACTAGGTTGAAGCAGTCACGTTATAACCACCGTCAACGTAAGTGATCTCACCGGTTACACCAGAAGCCAGGTCAGAGCATAGGAAAGCCGCTGTGTTACCAACTTCTTCAATCGTTACGTTACGACGCAGTGGTGTCGCTGCCGCTGACTTATCCAGCATAGTACGGAAGTCTTTGATTCCGGCTGCCGCCAAAGTACGGATTGGACCAGCTGAAACCGCGTTAACGCGGATACCATCCTGACCAAGGTCAGCAGCCAGGTAACGTACTGTCGCTTCCAGAGAGGCTTTGGCAATCCCCATTACGTTGTAATTTGGTACGGCGCGCTCTGCACCCAGATAAGAGACGGTCATTACCGAACCGTTTTTGGCTTTAAGCATGTCGTACGCTGCTTTGGTGCAGGCTGTCAAGCTGTAAGCTGAGATGTCGTGGGCAATTTTAAAACCGTCACGTGTTGATGCGTCAATCATACGGCCTTCAAGCTCTTCACGTGGTGCGAAGGCAACAGAGTGAACCAGTGCATCCAGACCATCTGTCCAGGTTTTAGCCAACTCGGTAAAAACTGCATCAATTTCGGCATCGTTTGCTACATCTAAAGGAAGTACGATTGACGAGCCCAACTCGGCTGCGATCTTTTCAACACGACCTTTTAGTTTTTCGTTTTGGTAGGTTAGGGCGATCTCTGCACCTTGTTCACGCATCTGCTTAGCAATACCGTAAGCAATCGACTTGTTGTTAGCAACACCAATAATTAATGCTTTTTTTCCGCTTAGGAATCCCATCATTACTTCTCCGTAAAGGTTTGACGACTCTGTCATATTTGCAGCGCGTTTAAGTTGCAAATAGAGGTGTCATATTGTGGTTAAAATTCATTCGAATAGACGCATTATAACGCGTATTTAAACGAATTTATTCGCTATAATGGCAGTTCTTTAAAAGATTTAAAACGGTTGCTTAATGCCCCTGAACTCAATCGCAAACAGAGATAACGGATTCAGTTTTATTAGAGACAGTAGATCTGTAACGGCTTTTTTTCTTATATCGGCTGTTTTGCTACTCTCATCCTGTACACAGCAGCAGTGGAATCAACCCTATGCTGATCAACAGGTGCAGTCCTCTACCATGTTCAGCTCCTTTTCAGCTCCGCCTAAACATTTAGATCCGGTCGTCTCTTACAGCTCCAATGAGTGGGCAATTCTAAGCCAGGTCTATGAGCCGCCTCTGCAGTATCACTACCTTAAACGCCCCTATAGCTTGGAGCCGCTGACTTTAAGCTCGATGCCGACGGTCGCATTTCTGGATGCGGAGGGTTTGCCCACTGAGGAGTCTAATAAGATCGCATTCAGTGAGTATACTTTGAGCCTAAAGCCTGGCATTCAGTTCCAGCCGCACCCCGCTTTTGTCCAATCAGACAGCGGTGAGTTGAAGTACGCTCGGTTAACGGCAGAGCAACTGGCGGATATTCAGTTGATTGGAGATTTTACAGAGCAGGCCACGCGTGAATTGACGGCGCAGGATTATGTCTATGCCATTAAGCGCATGGGGGTACGTCAGAACCATTCACCGGTGCTGGATACCATGCTGGAGTATATTGTTGGTTTGGAAGACTACTCTCAACAGGTCACCGCAGACTTTAAAGCCTTTGCTAAAAACAACCCGGCTAAAACGACCTTTTTTGACTTAAGAGGGTATGCAATAAAGGGTGTGCAAGTTATTGATAAACAGACCTTTAAGATCAGAATTAAAGGCGTTTATCCGCAGTTTCAATACTGGTTAAGCATGAACTTCTTCGCCCCGATAGCGTGGGAGGTCGATCAATTCTACAAGCAGGCAGGCCTGGTGGAAAAGAACCTGACTTTAGACACCTCGCCGGTGGGAACCGGCGCTTATATGCTGGTGGAGAACAATCCCAATAAACAGATGCGCCTGCAGGCGAATCCTAACTATCATGCAGACTTCTATCCGAGCGAGGGTCTAGCAGATGGGGCTGACCCGAAATTATTGGAGGATGCGGGCAAACAGCTGCCTTTTATTAATGAGGTGATCTATTCGCTGGAGAAGGAGAGCGTGCCTCTGTGGAATAAGTTTTTGCAGGGATACTACGATGCTTCCGGTGTGAGTTCAGACAGCTTTGACCAAGCCGTATCGGTGTCGACTGGTGGTGATATGAGTCTGACCGAGGAGATGCAGCAGAAGGGGATTCAGTTTTTGAATATCGTGCAGCCGTCGATTATGTATTTTGGTTTTAATATGGCCGACCCGGTGGTGGGCGGTTATTCGGAGCAACAGCAGAAACTCAGGCAGGCCATCAGTATTGCGGTGAACTATGAAGAGTATATCTCCATCTTTCTGAATGGTCGTGGAATTGCCGCACAGGGACCGATTCCTCCAGGTATTTTTGGTTATACGCAGGGGCAGCCTGGTTTGAATC
>CAZNML010000176.1:0-3221 GCA_964574275.1 uncultured Thiosulfatimonas sp.
GTCAAGGTGGTGCTCTAACCAACTGAGCTACGGTCGTACAATAGATAGGCAAGCTTTAATGGTACCAGTGGGCGGACTCGAACCGCCACGCCCGTGAAGGCAACGGATTTTGAATCCGTCATGTCTACCAATTTCATCACTCTGGCATGTAACGTGGGCAGAATTTTAGGGGGCTTTTCAGGTTATGTCAAGCAAATCGCCATTTATTAATGTATTTTTAGTTAGGTGCAGTTAGTGAGTAATCCAATGATGTTTTTTGTGGGCAGATAAAAAATGCTGTTTTGACCTTGAAGTCAAGGCAGTGAATAATCCTTGCGTAATTATTTCTATGGCTTGATTGGCTGTTTTGGAGGCGTGAAGTATGGATTCAGTCCATGGCTTAAAAAAACAAGAACCTGTGTTTGTCTATGCTAAAGCTTTAGCAATGGCGACGATAGTGATCATGCCATTTGCCTATCTTCAGTTTTCGCAGATGAATCAGGATGTGCAGCTTAGCGATTTTGTGATTCCGGGTGTGGTTGCCTTAATTGTGGCAACTTTATTGGCAAATGTTGTTTTGCTTAAATTTAAGATCGAACATGAGCATGCGCTGTTTAAAGCGATTGCGGATTTTTCACTGGAGTTTAAATATATACGTTCGGTAAACGGGGAGTATGACTATGTGTCGCCTGCGGTACTGGAGATGACCGGTTATAGCCAGCAGGAGTTTTATGCTGAACCAAACTTTATGGACAGGATCATCCATCCTGATGACCGGCAAAAATGGTCGAATCATGTTCACGCTGTGAATGATAACGGCGAAGCCGTTAACTTTGAGTTTCGCATTATCACCAAGGCGGGTGAGGTGCGCTGGATCGAACATCTGTGTGGCCCGGTTCAGGATCACAATCAGCAGATAGTTGGAGTGCGCTCTACCAATATCGATATTACCGAGAAGCGCCTGGCGACAGAGAAAGCAAAAAATATGGGTCTGTACGACCCTTTAACTAGCCTGCCGAATCGTCGCTATGTGGCGGATTACATGTCCAGCCTTATATCACATGAGAGGTTGGATGTGCCAGATAATAATTTTGCGGTTCTGTTTTTGGACTTGAACCGTTTTAAATATGTCAACGACGCCTATGGGCACACTGTAGGCGATGAGCTATTACGCAAAGTGGCCAAGCGTTTCAAAGAGAGCTGTATGGACCCGAATAAGGGCGTGATCAGCCGTTTTGGCGGGGATGAGTTTGTTATTGTTAAACGCAGTGGAGTGTCAGATGAGGAGATTCAGGCTTGCGTGACAAAATTGTGTGATCTGTTAGAGAAACCGTTTGTGGTGCACGGCCATAGTGTCAATATCTCCGCCAGTGTCGGTGTCGCCAGATACCCGATGGACGGTCTGCATGCTGAAACTTTGATTAAGAATGCCGATGCGGCGATGTATCAGGCCAAGAATCAGGGATTAAAGCTGGCCTTTTTTGAGCAGCAGATGGCAGAGCACGCCTCCAATATGATTGATCTGCAGACTCAGCTGAAAGCGGCGATCCATGAGGGGCTGATTCAGCCTCACTATCAGCCTCTGGTGGATATGGCCAGCGGGCAGGTGATCGGAGTAGAGGTGTTGGCGCGTTGGATGAGCTCCGATCAGTCAGCGTCCCATTCGCCAGCGGTATTTATTCCGATAGCAGAAGAGACCGGATTGATCTGGCCATTAAGTGAGAGCATGATTTCACAGACGGGGCGGCAGATTGTCAGCTGGCAGCAGCAGAATATACAGTTGAAATACTCAATTAATGTCTCAGCCAGACAGTTTGCAGATGATGACTTCTGTGACCAGGCCATCGATCAGTTCAGGAATATGGGGGTGGATCCGCGCACCGTGCAGATCGAACTGACGGAGACGGTGCTATTGGATAATATTGAGCGCAGTATCGAAAAAATTCATTCTCTTAAAGAGCAAGGATTCTCCATCGCCTTGGATGATTTTGGTACCGGTTTTGCCTCGTTACACTACCTGACCATGTTCCCACTGGATACTATTAAGGTGGATCGTGCCTTTGTGGAGAATATCCTTGAGGACAAGCGCCAGTATGCCATTGCACGCTCGATTATCAATCTGGCGCACGATCTTGATCTGAAGGTAGTGGCTGAAGGTATTGAGACCGAAGCGCAGTTTGAACTGTTAAAACAGCTGGGCTGTGATATTGGTCAGGGTTATCTGTTTAGCCGTCCGCTCAGTGCCACGGATTTCAAACTCTATCAAGAGCAACAATATCGTCTTTCTGCTTAAACTTTGCCAACAGGCCTTGCTAAATAGCGGTGTCATCTGTGTGTTTTAAGGATAAATGCTTGAAACACTAGGGTATTTAGTGGAAAATAGCGCGTTTTATTTTATAGGCGCAATATCGGTTTGAGTTGCTCAAACGGATGCGATATTTTGAGTTGAAAAGACAAGACTTCTTCTTCCATCTTCCTGATGAGTTAATTGCACAACAACCCGCTGCAGAGCGCAGCGGCAGTCGTTTGTTGGTATTGGATCCTTCTGCCCCGGTTGAGCAGAGTGTGACTGATGCGAATTTTCCCGATCTTCTATCCAGTCTAAAGCCGAATGATCTGTTGGTGTTTAACAATACCAAGGTGATTCCGGCGCGCCTGTTCGGTCAGAAATCCACCGGCGGTAAGGTTGAGCTACTGATAGAGCGTGTGGTGGATGAAAAAACCATTTTGAGCCATGTGCGTTCCAGTAACTCGCCTAAGGTAGGCGCGGTGTTAACTATTGAGAATGCGTTTGATGTGGAGGTGATTGGTCGACAGGATGCACTGTTTGTACTTAAGGTGCTGTCGGATCAGAATGCGTTAGAGTTAATTGAAGATAACGGTCATATGCCACTGCCGCCCTATATTGAGCGCGCGGAGGATGTGGAAGAGGATAAGGATCGTTACCAGACTGTTTACTCGGCCAAGCCGGGTGCGGTAGCAGCGCCGACAGCGGGTCTGCATTTTGATGAGGCTTTTCTGGAAAAGATCAAAAGCTCAGGTATCAATTTAGGTTTTGTCACTCTGCATGTCGGCGCCGGCACCTTTAAACCGGTGCAGGTGGATGACATTGAAGAGCACGTGATGCACTCGGAGTATCTGGAGGTGGATGAGACGCTGGTGCAGCAGATTAAGCAGACCCGCCAGCAGGGCGGACGTGTGATTGCGGTTGGTACCACCAGTGTGCGCTGTCTGGAGAGCGC
>CAZNML010000177.1:0-3208 GCA_964574275.1 uncultured Thiosulfatimonas sp.
TTAAGACGGTATCACCGACACTGTGACCATATTGATCATTTATCTCCTTAAAACCATCCAGATCGATATAAAGAATGGCGAGTTGAGTTTGGTTGCGCTCAACTCGAGACATAAGACCCTCAAGCAGTTCGTTGAGCATAAAGCGGTTAGGAAGGTTGGTCAGTACATCGTGTTTAGCAGTATGGTCCAGCAGTTTCTCGTGTTCAATCTCTTCAGAGATGTCGGACATAAAACCGACAAAGCGAACAGCATTACCCGCTTCATCAAACAGTGCTTTACCTCTGCCTTTACACCATATCCATTGACCGTCTTTGGAGAGAATTCGTTGTTTGGATTCGTATACCTCTGTTTGACCTGAAAAGTGGGCATTCATGGCTTTTTGGGTGTGGGGTAGGTCCTGCGGATGGATCAGCTTTTTAAACTCATCAAAAGCAGATGAAAACTCGCCAACCTCGTAACCGAGCATCTGGTAAACACGGTCAGAGAGAAAGGTTGTATTTTTTACCAGATCCCAGTCCCAAATACCGTCCTGGGTGCCCTCTATTGCAAGCTCAAAGCGATCTCGTTCGGACTTTAACAGAGCTTCATTCTGTTTCTGTTGTGTAACATTCCTGGCAAAGGCCAGCATATACTCTTCGCCTTCGTACTCAATAAAGTTGGCCATAATATCGGCCGGGTAAGTAGAGCCGTCTTTTCGAGTAATTTGGGTTTCTATTCTAGTAGACCCTGTCTTTTTTGTGGTTTGCCATAGAGCTTCCCAGTGATCGAGTGGAAAAACTTTGTCGATGTCGCCGACGCCCATCAGTTTGAGCTCTTCTATGCTATAACCAGTATCCTGCGATGCTGCCGCGTTGATCATTCTGAATTGGGCATTATTATCAATCAGGTAGTAAGCATCGTGACTGTGCTTAATGGCATGTTGTAATAGGAAGTGCTCTCGTAAAGCTCGTTTTTGTTGGGTGATATCCCGTGCAAAGCCGACGGTACCCAGTAGTTCACCATCACTGTCTCTAACCGGGGCTTTATAGGTGTGTAACCAGCCGAACTCTCCGTTTTCTTTGGTAAAGGGTTCCTCCATCTCCACTGCTTGACCAGACTGCATCACCTCCTGATCGGCTTCGCGATAACCTTTGGCCATCTCCTCTCCCCAGAGATCAATGTCATTTTTGCCAATCGCCTGCTCTGGTGTCTTTATTTTACCCGCATCGGTCATAGCCTTGTTCAAAGCCAAAAAGCGGCTGTCGGTATCCTTTAACCAGACCATAAAAGGGAAGTTATCCAGCAGCGCACGCTGGTAGTTCTCTTTCTCTTTGAGTTTGTTTTCGGCCTCTTTGAGTGCGGTGATGTCCTGAGCCAGAACCAGAATTTCCGGTTCGCCCTGGATGTTTTTAAAGGGTTGTTTAATAGAACGGTAGTGTCGATACTCTCCGGTTGCGACATCAACGGAGTCTTCGTAGACAATTTGTGTCTTACCTTTGTCCATAATAGCTTGTACGTTTTGGCGGAAAAACTCTGCCAGCTCTTTATCGGGGATATAATCGCCATCGTCCTTGCCGATCATCTCCTCCGGGGTGGTGCCATACAGTTTTGCACAGGCCACATTGGTTAACAGGAACTTGCCATCAAAGTTTTTCAGAACTAGAGGATCCGGTATTTGATCTATTACGGTTCTTAATAACAGAGACTGTTCCTCAAATGACTGGCTCTTAGACTCCAGCTCAGCTAATGTTCGGTGCTCTCTGGTTATGTCTTTACATACGCCCACCCATCTTTTGGGTAAACCATCACTGCCCAGAATCGGTCTGGCTGAGTCTTGCCAATAGTGGTATTCGCCTTTGTGGTTCTTGATTCGATATTGGTAGTTGATGGGGTGGGTGGAGGTTCGGTGCACTTCAACGGCATTGGCCAGTTGCAGGGCATCATCGGGATGGATTAAATCTATCCAGGCCTGAATATTATGAGAGATTTCCCCCTTCTCAAACCCTAAAAAGCCATCAATATCTCCGAACCACTGCAGAGAGTCACTGTCAACATGCCACTCATAGATTAGGTCATAGGAGGCTTCACCGGCCACCATAAGACGTTCTTGTAATAGTGCTTCATCCTCTCTGGCATCTTTCAACTGTTTAAGTAGCAGGCCGGCAAGAACAAACAGGATAAAACCATCTATTAAAGGGGTAAAAAAGCCGACGGTGAGCAGGTTGGAGTCAAAAAAGTGGCCTGTTAATAGATAGCTTTGGATCAAAATTAACAGCTCAGAAAAAACAATGGCCAGCATGGTAAAGGTGAAGACAAAGCCCCAAAAGCCCAAGCGATTTAGTAGGTTGATGAAATAGCCCATACTCGTTCCGTGTTTTCCATTGTTTTAGTATCGTTATCGAGATAACGAGTTAAAGCAACCTTTGCTACCAATCAGGGAGCTGGGTTGTTGACCACTGCTATTTTGAATATGCTCAGATAGCTCAGATGCTGTGCGAGGGAGTGGTCGCCAAAAACGGTTGTGTAAAGATGCCAAATAGCATTATGGGCCTCTTCATCGTTAACCAGCTCTCTATGTTGTGCCGAAGTCGCCTGTGCCGGTTTACTAATCGCCAGTTGACCATTAATCACACTATAGAGAGCAAGTTCTCCGTCCTCTCCAAAGGTCGCATCTTCAAGGTCCGCGGCATTATCACTATTAACGCTATTGCTGTTGGAGTCCCCTGAACCGCAACCCGCTAAAGCGAGAAACAATACAATCAATAATAGATGCTTCATAAAAGCCTTGAATTTACATAAAGGTATTAGCTACTTTAATTTACTTAGCGCTGTTTTTCAAAATGTTGTGATTCGTTGTTCTGGTTTTGTAAGAGGGTTTACTGGAAAAGGCAGGGGTGAGCAGTTTGCTCAACTAAGGAATTTGATTGCGACTATTCTGATTTTTTAAATTGATCAGGCCTGATCAACTTGAGTGGTGTTTTGGGTTTTATTTTGACTGTTTGGTCTGTTTGGCAAATTCATCCAAAGAGATTTCTACCAGGCCTGATCGGTCTCGGTTTGGGCCTTTAATCACCTCTTGGGCCGCCCAGGCGTGGCCGTGAACCACCTCATAGGTGGCGGGGATTTTGCCCTGTTGGCGCAGGGTCTCATAGGCTTCGAGCATATTATGAAAACGCTGTTTGCCCATCAGGCCTTTGCTGCGGTTGAGGTTGGCATTGGTGGCACCGAT
>CAZNML010000178.1:0-3168 GCA_964574275.1 uncultured Thiosulfatimonas sp.
CAGAAATAAGCACGGTCATTAAGATCGGTAAAATTGAGAAAACCGAAGTCGACCGGTTTTTTTAACTTATAGGCGTACTGTCCAGTCAGAAAAACCACTGAGATGTGGGTCTCAATTGTGGTAATGACTTCCACCGGGTGAGGATAGGACTGCGGTAGGCAGAGTTGATCAATAAGTGCTTCAGTATTCAATAGAGTGCCATCAAGACTTAGGAGCAATAAACAAAAAAGCCAGGTATAACCTGGCTAATTTAAATAAAAATCAATAAAAACAATGGGTTGCAGGTTAAGCTACACCCTGTTTCTCTCGTAGTTCCTGTTTGGTTTTCATTTCAACGGTTAGGGTTGCAGTAGGGCGGGCTTCCATACGAGCCAGGCCAATCTCATCACCACTCATTTTGCAGTAACCGTAATCACCGTTTTCAATGTCTTTCAGAGACTTATCAATTTTAGCAATCAGTTTACGTTCACGATCACGAGTTCTTAACTCAAGTGCGAACTCCTCTTCCTGTGAAGCACGGTCATTTGGATCTGCCGGTGTTTCTGAGTCACTCTGTAGGTGGTTAACGGTTGAGCTGGCCTCTTCAATCAACTGCTCTTTCCAGGCATTTAATTTATTTTTAAAATGCTCCAGCATTTCAGGGCTCATGTACTCTTCGCCTTCAGCAGGAACATACGGAGGGTAGTCTTCAATAAAATCCGTTTGTGTGTCCATAATCTTCTCCTAAACCACGGGCTTTTCTTTCCAGTAGTTATCTATACTACAGCCCTTAATCATGTCAAACAAGTCTCTTCAATTGGAATATCCGAAAATTGTCCGACGCTTCTTCATAAATATTTTTAAACGCATTTTATAGCAGGTTTCTCTATAGGCAACAAGTAATATTTAGCACCTATTGGGCAAAATATTCTTATGCAAAACAGTCAATGTTCAAGTTTCACTTGAGATTTAGTAGAAAATACAGCAAAATCCCCACCAATTTAGTCAAGTATATTATTTATAAAGGAATCCACATGGCAGAGTTACAAGCACTACTATTTGATGTAGATGGTACATTAGCCGATACTGAGAGAGACGGCCACCGTCCGGCGTTTAATATGGCCTTTGCCGAAGCGGGGTTAGACTGGCATTGGGACGAAGCTCTGTATGGCGAACTTTTGGCTGTTACGGGCGGTAAGGAGCGTATCCGTTACTATCTGGAGAAGTTCAATACCGATTTTGAAAAGCCGGATAACTTTGACAAGTTTGTCAAAGGCCTGCACGCAGCGAAAACCAAGTTTTATACGCAGTTAATGGCGGAAGGTAAGATTCCGTTGCGCCCGGGCGTTGAAAAGCTGATTAAAGAGGCCAAAGCGATCGGTATGCGCATGGCGGTAGTGACCACCACCACGCCTGAGAATGTCACCGCTCTATTAGACAACACTCTGGGTAAAAACTCTGAAAGCTGGTTTGAAGTGATCGCTGCCGGTGATATTGTGCCGGCTAAAAAGCCTGCACCGGATATCTATGACTGGGCGTTAGAGCAGATGAACTTAACGCCGGCAGAGGCGATTGCTTTTGAGGACTCTGAAAACGGCATTAAGTCCTCAACGCAGGCGAATTTGAAAACCATTATTACCATCAACGAGTACACTAAAGATGATGACTTCAGTGCTGCGGATCTGGTACTGGATCAGATGGGCGATGCAGATAATGCCTTCACGGTGTTAGCGGGTGATGCACACGGACAGAACTATCTGGATTTAGATTTGGTTAAAAAAGTGCACGCTGGCTAAAGTTACACAGAGCTGCACAGACCGCAGCGTTACTGCATTAGCTTTAATAAAGAAAACGCCAACTGAACAGGCCTGCTCAGTTGGCGTTTTTTTATTTATGGCTGTCACAATTTGCTTTAAATCTTCTTTAAAGCGTCACCATCAAATTTAATGCCTTCCCAGCCCTGTTGCATAAAGTTACGGATATTCTGATGATCGTCGTTGTCCGGATTTTGCAATACATCAACCGTGTAAAAATCTCCAAATGCATTCAAGGTCGCCTGAGTAGAGAGGCCGTGCATTTTGGCGAATGCAAAAATTTTGCAAGAGCCATTATTGCTATTGGCTTCATTGATCTGTGAACCGTTAACAAAACGCGTTGGTGTAAAACTGTATTCAGAATCAATAACTTGCATTACGGAGTTAAAATCAACAGCGCCTGCGTTCAGGGCGCTGATCAGGCTGTCAGTGGTAAGTTGTGTCATGGATTGTCGTCCTTATGGTTTATAAAATAGAGTCAGCAGACGCGTCACGCCAAAAGCGGCATCCAGTGAGTCTGCAGATAAAAATTCGGTCTGTAGGTGCTGCTGTCGCAGTGTTTGCCATACCGGGTTTTGAGTGCCACCGCCGACCGTGAACAGGCGTTTAAGTTTAGGCGCATCCAGTTGCTGCAGACGTTGATACGCCATCAGCTCCACTCGGGTCAGGCCTTGTAAAATCTGCAGTAAAAATAATGCCTTTTGTGCTGGATCGGCCTCTGTCGGCAGCGTAGGCAGTTGTGGTGCCAGCTTGGCATCGGCAATAGGGAAGCGTTCCCCTGTTTTCAGCAGTGGGTAGAGTTCAGGCAGTGGCTGCCGTTGCCAGTTGTCTCGCTCTTTAGTCAGTTCGCTGATCGCTGCGCTCAGCTGGTCGATGGTGAAAAACTGCATTACCACGGCTCCGCCCGAGTTGGAAGCGCCGCCTACCAGCCAGTTATCTCCCAGTCTATGACTGTAAACACCGTATTGTGGACTGAACACCGGTTGATTGGAGATCAGTTTAATGGCCAGGGTCGATCCTAAAGAGCTGACGGCATCACCGACCTGATTGGCACCTGCAGCGAGAAAGCCGGCGATGCTATCGGTAGTACCAGCATGCACCATCGGTTTACAGCAGAGTGACCAGCGTTGTGCAAAGACATCACTAACTTGAGCGAGTTCCGCGCCGGGTTTAACCACAGTCGGCAGTTGGAGTTGATGATTGCTACTGTCTGAGGCGGCCTTGAGCAGCTTCTCTACCCAGGCTGGCCAGCAGTCATTAACCGAATCGTAGCCAAGTTTCAGCGCGTTGTTCTCGTCGGTGACATTGAGTTTGCCGGTGAGCCAATAGTTAAACCAGTCCAGCTGATGACAGATATAGACAGTCGGTGTGCTGA
>CAZNML010000179.1:0-3167 GCA_964574275.1 uncultured Thiosulfatimonas sp.
GAAGAGGAAGACCCGGTTAACTCCATTCGAGTCATTCAGCAGGAGCTTGAAAAATACAGTGATGAGCTGGCCGGTAAAGAGCGCTGGCTGGTATTGAACAAGACCGATCTGTTGCTGCCTGATGAGGTGGATGAGGTTTGTAATCGCATTGTGGAGCAGACGCAGTGGCAGGGACCGGTCTACCGTGTGTCTGCGGTTGGCCGTAGCGGAACGGATAAGCTGGTGAATGATATCGCTTATCAGCTTGAGCAGAATAGACAGGCTCAGTTTGAACAGGACGACGCAGCCGCGCTTAAGCAAGAGCGTGCGACTGTGGAAGAAGATTTCGATTTTTAATCTGAGCTAGAGGGCGGCAAACAGATGGAACGTTCAGAACTTACTCAAAGCAAACGCTGGGTGGTCAAAATCGGCAGTGCACTGTTAACCGACGATGGTCAGGGCTTAAATGTGTCTGCTCTACAGAACTGGGTTGAGCAGATTGTTGAACTGCGCCGTCACGGTGTGGAGGTGGTGCTGGTTTCATCTGGGTCGGTCGCTGAGGGCATGCTGCGTCTGGGATGGGATCGACGTCCCTCTGTCTTAAGTGAGCTGCAGGCCGCCGCTGCGGTTGGGCAGATGGGCTTGGTGCAGGCCTATGAGTCGGAGTTTGCCAAATTTAATACCCGTACAGCGCAAATCCTGATGACGCATGATGACCTGTCCAATCGCAGTCGTTATCTTAATGTTAAGAGCACGGTGCAGACTCTGTTGTCATACGGCGTCATTCCTATTATTAATGAGAACGATACCGTGGTCACCGATGAGATTAAGTTTGGTGATAATGACACCCTGGCGGCCTTAACCGCGAACCTGATTGGCGCGGATGTGTTGGTGATTCTGACCGATCAGCAGGGGTTGTATAATGACAACCCGCGTGAAAACCCGGATGCCGAGCTGATCAGTGAAGCGCAGGTAAGTCGTAAAGATATTGAGGCGATGGCCAGTTCCGAGGGCGGCGCTTTAGGTAAAGGCGGTATGTACACCAAAGTGATGGCCGCTAAGCGTGCAGCACGTTCGGGGACTGCGACCCTGATCGCTTCGGGTCGTGAAGCCTCCATTCTACCTCGTCTCTACTCCGGAGAGCGGGTCGGCACCTTATTGATTCCTGATCTTGAACCGTTAAGTGCACGCCAGCAGTGGCTGGCCGGTCACCTTCAGGTGAAGGGCAGTCTGGTATTGGATGACGGTGCGGTCTCGGTTTTGAAAGCGTCGGGTAAAAGCCTGTTGCCAATTGGCGTGAAGTCGGTTGAGGGTCACTTTCAGCGTGGGGAGATGGTGGTCTGTTATGACTTGCAGGGCCATGAGGTTGCACGCGGTCTGATCAACTATCCGATCAATGAAACTTACCGAATTGTCGGTAAACCAAGCAATAAGATTGAGTCTATTTTGGGTTATGTGGCAGACGAGTCATTAATCCATCGCGATAACTTGGTGCTGACCGATTAAATTTCCTGTCAAACTGAGCAGGCCTGCTCAGTTTGTTGAATGCGTTTTTATGATAAAAAAACGCGTTTT
The DNA here is from genome assembly GCA_964574275.1 of uncultured Thiosulfatimonas sp. GTDB lineage: Bacteria > Pseudomonadota > Gammaproteobacteria > Thiomicrospirales > Thiomicrospiraceae > Thiomicrorhabdus. The sequence continues at coordinate 1,555 of CAZNML010000179.1, forward strand.
CCTCTTGAAACAAAATTTCCTGTCTTTATATATAGTTGACATCAAATTCGAGATAGCTAAAATGGTTGGCACTCTAAACATGAGAGTGCTAAGCGCAATAGAATTCAGGCCGCGAGAAGTCGGCGCTATTGCTGGTACGATTATGAAATTTAACAGACTTTTAGGAGAAACCTATGAACATTAAACCATTACAAGATCGTGTTGTAATTCGTCGTGTAGAAGAGAAAAAAGAGACTGAGAGCGGAATTTTGCTACCAGGTTCGGCGCAAGAGCAACAGAACGAAGGTGAAGTGGTTGCAGTAGGTCCAGGTAAAGCTTCTGACTCTGGAACAATTATTCCGATGACTGTAAAGGTGGGTGACAAGGTCATGTTTGGTCAGTACTCAGGTCAGGAAGTAAAAGATGACAACGGTAAGCCTGTAATGATTATGCGTGAAGACGATATCATCGCAATCATCGACTAATAAAAAGATTCAAAGAATTTAAGGAATATAAAAGATGGCAAAAGACGTTAGATTTGGTTTAGACGCTCGTGAAAAAATGGTTGATGGTATCAACATTCTTGCGGATGCGGTAAAAGTCACTTTAGGGCCTAAGGGTCGTAACGTAGTACTGGAAAAATCATTTGGTGCACCAACCGTAACTAAGGATGGTGTATCGGTTGCACGTGAAATTGAACTGCAAGACAAGTTCATGAACATGGGTGCACAGATGGTTAAAGAAGTTTCTTCACAAACCAATGATGTAGCCGGTGACGGTACAACAACGGCGACGGTTCTAGCGCAAGCGATCGTTCGTGAAGGGATGAAATCTGTTGCGGCAGGTATGAACCCAATGGATCTGAACCGTGGTATTCACAAAGCGGTTGACGCGGTTGTAGCAGAGATCAAAGAGATGGCGGTACCATGTGAAACAACTGAAGCGATTGCTCAGGTTGGTACGATCTCTGCAAACTCTGACGCGGCAGTTGGAACAATGATCGCTGATGCGATGGAAAGAGTAACCACCGAAGGTGTGATCACGGTTGAAGAAGGTTCTTCTCTGGAAGACGAGCTGGTTGTGGTTGAAGGTATGGAGTTTGATCGTGGTTACCTATCTCCGCACTTCGTAACCAATGCAGACAAGATGGTTGCTGAACTGGACAATCCATTTGTTCTGCTTTATGACAAGAAGATATCTAACATCCGTGACCTGCTACCAACGCTTGAAGCGGTTTCAAAAGCGGGTCGTCCACTGTTAATCATCGCTGAAGATGTAGACGGTGAAGCACTGGCAACCTTGGTAATCAACAATATGCGCGGTATCGTTAAGGTTGCTGCGGTTAAGGCGCCTGGTTTCGGTGAGCGTCGTAAAGCGATGCTACAGGATATCGCTATCCTGACGGGTGCGACTATGATCTCTGAAGAAGTAGGTCTATCACTTGAGACTGTGACTCTGGATGTTCTTGGTGGAACTAAGTCTGCGGTAATTGGTAAAGATACAACTAAACTGATTGATGGTTCTGGTAGCAAAGAGGACATCGACAGCCGTTGTGCACAGATCAAAGCACAGCTTGAAACAACGACTTCTGAATACGACAGCGAAAAACTAAGCGAGCGTTTAGCTAAGCTAGC
>CAZNML010000180.1:0-2098 GCA_964574275.1 uncultured Thiosulfatimonas sp.
TGCCTCCTCTATGAATGAGATGCTTAACCGCCATCGCCTTATTGTGACTAAACTACACCAGTCTCTGCAGCAGGGTGACTTTCAACTGGTCTATCAACCCCATGTGGATCTGAAATCCAATGCAATCAGCTCTTGCGAAGCTTTGCTGCGCTGCAATCCTCACAGTGCCGATATACTGATGTCTCCCGGCGAATTTATTCCTGTTGCTGAGCAATCCGATCTCATTATTCGTATTGGGCGCTGGGTGCTGGAAGAGGCTTGTCGTCAACTGGCGGAGTGGCGCAGTGCCGGTCTTAAAAACACGCGTATTGATATTAATGTGTCGGGTAAACAGCTGATTCAGAGCGATTTTATTGACTATTTTAGACAGACCTTGAAAGCCCACGGCTTAGCGCCGGGAGATATTGGCATCGAGCTGACTGAGCATGCGCTTATCTCTGTGGATGAGTCTATTCTGGAGCAGCTAAGAGCGCTTAAAGAGTCGGGCGTCAGTATCTCTCTTGATGACTTTGGCACGGGTTACTCTTCGCTCAGCTACCTGAAACATTTCCCGGTTGATATTCTGAAAATTGATCAAAGCTTTATTAAAGACAGTTCGTTCAATGCGGATGACATGGCGATTATGGAAGCCATTGTTCAGGTGGGGCATAAGATGGGGCTGAAAATTGTTGTTGAGGGGGTTGAGACGGCTGAACAAAAAGCATTTTGCCAGTCTCTGCAATGCGATTTAGCTCAAGGTTATCACTATTACCGACCGATGCCGCCGGATGAGTTTATTGAGTTAGTTCGTTCTCAGGCGCTGGATTAATTAACTGAATTTCGGATTGGGTTTTGCAGCTACAAAACCGATCGAAAAGAGAGAAGACAGAGCATGGATTATCAAACGCTCAACAGATCGAAACAGCAGCAGGTGGTGGAGTTGTTTAGCTCTGTGTTCACTGCGTCAGAGGGGGAGCAGGAGGGCGCATTGATTGGCAGGCTCTCTGCGGAGTTGGCCTCCAATATCGACAATCAAGATATCGTCTGTTTGGGTGCTTATGAAGATGGAGCACTCCTCGGCTGTATAATCTTTACCCGCCTTAAATTTAACTTAGATATTCAGGTTTATATGCTGGCTCCGGTGGCGGTGAGTACGTCTTTTCAGGGGCAAGGCATTGGGCAGGCTTTGATCAGTTACGGGCTGAATGAACTCAAAAAACGCGCTGTAGAGGTCGTTGTCACCTATGGTGATCCAGCCTTCTATTCCAAGGTGGGGTTTCAGGCTCTTTCCGAAAAGGTGATTCAGGCGCCTGCAAAGCTCTCGATGCCATTTGGCTGGTTGGGCCTGTCTTTAACTGGAGCGCCCATTCCAATCATTAGTGAACGCCCGCTGTGTGTTGAGCAGTTCAATAATCCGGCTTATTGGTAAGCTAAAAAGAATATAACAAAAACCATAAAATCGCCATAAATCGAGGCGTTAACAAGCAGTGCCGATCAGTTTGTTGTGCTCTGTTTGTGTGTTAAGTTTTTGAATTTAAACAATTAACTGTTTGTTTTTCTGTTTTGGTATAGTTAATAGTGACTGTTTATTACAGGGGGTGGGGTAATGTTAGTTGCAGATGTTTTGATGAGTACAGGCCTGGTGCTTTTGGGTGTTTTCGTCGGTTTTTTACTGACTAAACTGGTCCCAGCAAGCTGGCTGAATTCGGGTATTTTTGAACCTTCTTCAGAGGTTGGAAAAACCTATTTTTTCCTTTTTCCAACCCTGTTTTTTGCCGGCATGGCCATTCAAATTGATCACGCCTCATCCCTGATTGCGTTAAAGTTTCTGGCTTTTCAATATCTGGTCATTCCCGCCAATCTGTTTCTGGTGGAAAGAATGATCTACCTATTGTGGATTAGAAATAGCCAACAGAGCTACCCTTTTAAAACCGTGGTCATCTCCTATCTTGTTATTTTTTCTGTGGCTCTGTTAGCGACGCTGTGAGCCGTGATAGGTTACATGGCTTTAATGAGCCTAATACGTTTTTAAATCCAGTTTAAGCGATGAAATAAGCAGGCCTGGTTGTTTTCTAAGCGTTTCAAAGTTTTATTCAACAGATCTTGATAAAGAGCGTGT
>CAZNML010000180.1:2108-3147 GCA_964574275.1 uncultured Thiosulfatimonas sp.
ACAGCCAACAGAGCTACCCTTTTAAAACCGTGGTCATCTCCTATCTTGTCATTTTTTCTGTTGCTCTGTTAGCGACGCTTTGATTCTGTGATAGGTGGCATGGCTTTAAGCGGTGTCTAATGCAGGTTTGATTCTCGTTTTATCGATGAAATAAGCAGGCCTGGTTATTTTCTAAGCGTTTCACAGTTTTATTCAACAGATCTTGATAAAGAGCGTGTTTTAGGCTGTTGTGGGTCGCTTAGCGCTCTGAAACTGCTTGCTATTGTGGTAAATTAGCAGAATAGGTTACAAGGTAGCGCAGCAGGGGCGGCAACAATGAATTTAAACCGGGCTTTTTTAAATTGGCAGAACTTTGAGCGTGTTGTAAACACCTCGCAGGATGCGGCCTTTATCATTGCGGCGGATAAAACCGTACTGTTTGCCAACAGCAGCGTCGAGCCGCTGCTTGGTTACGAGGCTCAGCCCTTGATTGGCGAGCCGCTTCCCGAGCTGTTTGATATGGCGGTGTTTGACTCGCTGATGCAGCTGGCCGTTGAAACCCTTCGCAAACCAGATAGCAAGCCGGTTGTTAAAAACAGCATTGAGACCTTTGCATTTAAGCCCGATGGCACGGATCTGCGTATTCAGTTAACCATTACCGCCTTGGCGACCAATGAGGCGCTGTGTTATTACGTGCTGGTGCGTGAAAACCTCAAGCCGGGTCTGTCTGAGATGCAGTTGGAGCAGATCTCTGCAGTGGATGAGCTGACCGGTCTGTGTAATCGTCGTGAGTTTCAACGCATGCTGGAGAGCCATATCCGTCACCCTTTGAGTCTGGCGATTATCGACATTGACCAGTACAAAAAGATCAGCCATCGCTATGGTTTTGTGCAGGAGGAGATCGCCCTGAAGTCATTGGCGGAGCTAATGAAAAGTGAATTTCCGGATGCGATCTGTCTGGCGCGTCTGCGCCTAGATGAGTTTGCCATTCTCTACTCCGGCGGTATGGGCTCCGGTTTTTACCAGAAGTGCGAAGATTTTAGGGTAAAAGTATCTCAGA
>CAZNML010000181.1:0-3099 GCA_964574275.1 uncultured Thiosulfatimonas sp.
TGCAGTTTTCAGATTGGGGTATCAAAAAACAATCGGGTCAGTTAAACGAGGTGCCGGCTTCCCAACGTGCCAACACAAAAAAACAAAATCCCTGCTTTGAAAACCAAAACAAGGATAATAAAAACTTTTAATATCAAGATGTTAAAAACATCTTTCAGACTTAGAACACTATTTCATAATGCCCTTGTCCCACAACAAGCTCTCTGCCTTTTGGCAAACTTGAGACACGTCTAAATCACTGGTATCAATGATAATCGCGTCCTCTGCGGGCTTAAGTGGCGAGGCAGAACGATTCAAATCTCGCTCATCTCTTTCCTTAATGTCCTGAGTTATCTGGGCAATATTAGCATCAACACCTTGATTTTTCAACTGTTTAACACGTCTTTCTGCTCTAACTTCTGCCGAAGCCGTTAAAAACATTTTAACCGGTGCATCTGGAAACACCGCAGTTCCCATATCACGTCCATCGGCGATCAGGCCTGGCAGTTCAGCAAAGGCTTTTTGACGCTCCAACAGTGCCGCACGAACCTCGGCAATCACCGCAACCTGTGAGGCAACCCCTGCCACCTCTTCGGTACGTACCTGAGAGGTCACATCTTCACCTTCATATAGAATACTGGTCGCCTTGAACTCGACCGGCAAGGCTTCCGCCAATTTAACCAGGCCTGCTATATCATCCAGTGCCAGTTGATTCTTCACCGCACCAAATGCCAAAGCGCGGTAGATCGCACCACTGTCCAACAGGTGAAAACCGGTTTTACAGGTCAGATACTGAGCAATAGTGCCCTTACCGACGCCGCTTGGTCCGTCAATGGTAATTACTGGAATATCCGTGCTCATTTAGACTTCCTCAACTGGTTTCACACTCATACCCACCTGGTTGATCAGGTCAACAAAGATCGGGAAAGAGGTATTTACATTGGCACAGTCGTCAATCACGATCTCTGCAGCCGCATTAATGCCGGCCACCGTCATTGCCATAGAGATGCGGTGATCGTGATGGCTTTGAATCTCTGCTGACTGAGGCTTTTGCGCACCACCATTGATAATCATGCCGTCCGGGGTCGGCTGCGCATCAATGCCAACGGCGACTAATGCATCCGCCATTACCTGGATACGATCCGACTCTTTAACACGCAGCTCTTCGGCACCGGTTAGAACAGTCTTGCCTTCGGCACTGGCTGCCACCACAAACAACACCGGGAACTCGTCGATTGCCAAGGCAACCAGCTCTTCCGGGATATGAATCCCTGTTAACGGCGCATAACGGATATGCACATCCGCCACCGGCTCACCACCCACTTCGTGGAAGTTCTCCAGCTGGATATCCGCACCCATCAATTTAAGGATATCGATGATTCCAGTACGGGTCGGGTTCATACCAACGTGCTCAATCACCAGATCAGAGTCTTTGGAAACCGCTGCCGCCGCCATAAAAAAAGCCGCAGAGGAGATGTCTGACGGTACATCGATATGACGCCCTTTCAGTGAACCACCACCTTGTAGACAAGCTTTCATACGCTGCTCGTCCAGCTTCTCAGAGTTCACCTCGTAACCGAATCCGTTCAACATACGCTCGGTATGGTCACGGGTCGGCGCCGGTTCGGTTGCACAAACCTGACCGTCCGCATACAGCCCGGCCAACAACACACAAGACTTAACCTGCGCACTCGCCATCGGCAGAATATAGTCGATCGACTTCAAGGTATTGCCTTCACCAAAGATCTTCATCGGCAGAGTGCCGCCCTCTGAGGTTTCGATTTTGGCACCCATCTCCGCTAAAGGATCGGTTACACGTTTCATCGGGCGCTTTGATAGAGAGGCATCCCCTACCAACTCACAATCAAAGTCCTGCCCAGCCAGAATACCGGCTAACAGACGCGTTGAAGTACCGGAGTTCCCCATATCCATTGGCTTTTCCGGCTTTTTCAAACCACGTAAACCGACACCCTGAATAGTGACATTACCGTTATCCGGCCCTTCAATCTGTACACCCATATCCTTGAAAGCCTGCAGCGTCGCTAAGGCATCTGCCCCTTCCAAAAAACCGGTAACGGTGGTGGTACCCTCGGCAATCGCGCCTAACATAATGCTACGGTGAGAGATGGATTTATCACCCGGAACACGAATACGCCCCTTGATGGTGCCACCCGGCTGAACTACAAATTTAACGTTGGCCATAACTTCTATTCCAAATTTCTTATTATTCAATTATTTCGTTTTTACCAGGCCTGCTTAGTTTTCAGCCGGTCGGTTTACAATATGTTTATCACGCGCCTGCTTGGCATCATTAAATAGCGTATGCAAGCCATCTGCATCCTGGCTCTCAACCATCTCAATCAACTCAGAGAGAATGCTTTGATAATTTCTTAACCATTTGGCAATCGCTTTTGAGTTGTTAACCGAGATATCACGCCACATAACCGCATCACTGGAGGCAATACGGGTAAAGTCTCTAAAGCCACCCGCGGTATATTGAAAGACATTCCCCAGCTCAGGGTGCTCATTCAGTAGATCAACCAGACTGAATGCCAACAGGTGTGGCAGATGACTGGTCGCCGCCAACACCTCATCGTGATAACCCGGTTCCATGGTCATAACACAGGCGTCCAGCGCCTTCCATAAAGACTCAACGGTTGCCAGCGCCTGCGGATCTGTCTCCGCAGTCGGTGTCAGAATCACCCGGTGATCCGCGAACAGATCCGCGGTGGCAGCCGTGACACCGCTCTTCTCTTTACCGGCAATCGGGTGACCGGCAACAAAATTAGTCGGAATATGTCCGAAAGCCGCTTCTACCGCCTCGATTACACTCATTTTGGCACTGCCAACATCGGTAATAATCGCCGACTCTTTCAGGTGTGGCTGCATCTGTTGCAGCACGGAGTGCATCGCCCCTAAAGGCACGCCCAGCATAATCAAATCACTTTCCGCGACTGCCTGTGCCATATCCGTGGTGTAATCATCAATCACACCCAGCTCAACACCCAGCTTTAAATTCGCCTCATTTTTGCCAAAACCCATGACCATATCAGCCAGGCCTGCCTGTTTAATACCCTTTGCAAACGAGCCGCCAATCAGGCCGACTCCAATAATGGTAAT
>CAZNML010000182.1:0-3093 GCA_964574275.1 uncultured Thiosulfatimonas sp.
AGGCGGATCACCTCTTCGGTTTCACCGGAGTTGGATAGCGCCAGAAAGACATCGTCCGGTGTCACCATACCTAAGTCACCGTGAAAGGCCTCACCAGGGTGCATAAAGAAGCAGGGCGTTCCGGTGCTGGCAAGGGTGGCCATAATCTTTTTACCGATCAGTCCGGATTTGCCCATGCCGCAGATTACGACGCGCCCTTTGGTGTTCAGCATGGCATCAACACTGCCGTCAAAGTCTTGATCCAGCAGGTTTTTTAGGTTTTCAATCGCTTGCGCTTCAATATCAAAAACACGTTTGGCAATGGCTTGGTAATCTTGTGACATGACTGTTTCCGTAAAAAATTAAAAGTGGTAACCGAGGTGGACATTGTGGAAATCGGTTCCCGGGTTGGGCATCTCAATACCGGCATTGGAGATATGCAGATAGCGATAACCAATTTCAAATTGATTATTCTTTAGCCCTATGCCAATAATGCTACCAAATTGGAACTGAGTTGACTTGTATTCGTTTTCTATTTGAATGTTGCTAAGCAGTTGCGGACCGCCGCCCATCTCAATGTAGGGCATGATCGAACTCATTTTATAGGTGTAGTGGAACACAGGGGTGACACCTATCATATAACCGTCATCTTTAGTCGGGTTGTCCAGGGTAGAATTCCAGTAGTTGAGGTTGATCTCCCAACGTCCGCTGATTTCAAAGTTTTCCGACTCGTAGAAATTGTGCAGCCAATCTGCTCCTAAAGCGACACGGTAGTGCTGCAGTGTGCTGTCTGCCCCTTGGTCGTAACTGACTGAAAGTTTGTCAATATCGACATCAGGTGTCAGTGAGCATGGGGCTTTACCGCCCTGATAGCAGGCCAGGCCTAAAGAGCCTAAAGCGCCTAAAATTGCAAAACTCATTGGGTCATTATTGGCTTTGGCGGCTTGTGCGGTTTGTGATACGGTTAAAATCGGCAGCAGGCCGGCGGCAATGAATAGCCAAGAAAATCGTTGATTCCAACTGTGCATGTCTCGGTTTCCTGATAAACTAATGCGCATATTCTAATGCATTTGCCTGGGCGGTTGTGCGAATTAACCACGCCGATTTGCAGATGGATAGCGGTATTTAATCTCATAATAAAAATAGAACGATTTCTCTGTACATGAAACACGACTTTTCACAATCAAAAATTCTTGTTGTTGGTGACGTTATGCTTGACCAGTATTGGACTGGTCGAGCGGGACGTATTTCGCCGGAAGCGCCGGTTCCGGTGGTGAAGGTCGGGGGTGAAGAGGTTCGTGCTGGCGGTGCGGCCAATGTGGCGCTAAATATTGCTGCTCTGGGAGCCACTGCGCATTTGATGGGGGTGGTGGGTGATGACCATTATGCAAAACAACTCGAGGAGCTGCTGGATAAAGCAGGGGTTGGTTATGATTGGTCTTTGTCTGATAGTGGTACCATCTGTAAGTTGCGTGTTTTAAGCCATCACCAGCAGTTGATTCGTATGGATTTTGAAAACCCGGTGCCGCAACAACCTGCACAGAATTTGGCGCAGCAGGTGGCGCAGCAGGTTGGCGATTATGATGTGCTGGTCATCTCCGACTATGCCAAGGGTGCTTTGCAGTTTGTTGAGCCAATGATAGCGGCGGCAGGTGCAGCAAATGTTCCGGTATTTATTGATCCAAAAGGCTTGGATTTCAGCCGTTATCAGGGTGCGACCCTAATCAAGCCGAACCAGGGTGAGTTTGAGTCCATTGTGGGTGAGTGTGCGGAAACAGAGCGTTTGGTTGCCAAGGCAGAGAGTTTGATTGATGAGCTGCAACTGCAGGCGCTGCTGGTGACCCGTAGTGAACACGGTATGGCGCTGGTATCGCACAATGAGAAACCTTATCTGTTGAAGTCACAGGCTCAAGAGGTGTTTGATGTCACCGGTGCCGGGGATACGGTGATGGCGGCTCTGGCAACTGGTTATGCCAGTGGTATGACCCTGCAAAACGCAGTGCATTTGGCCAATCAGGCAGCGAGTGTGGTGGTGCGCAAGGTGGGTACTTCAACCGTCAGCAAGGCGGAGCTGGATGAGGCGATTAAAGCCTCCATGCGTCATCAGGGTTATGTGGCTATGAATGAAGATGAGCTGCTGGAGTTGGTGCAGATGGCGCAAAATAATGGCGAACGTGTGGTGATTACCAATGGCTGTTTTGATCTACTGCATAGTGGGCATGTTCGTTATCTGAATGAAGCGGCCAAGTTGGGTGAGCGTCTGATTGTGGCGGTCAATTCCGATGAGTCGGTACAAATATTGAAAGGGTCAAGTCGCCCCATTGTGCCGTTGCAAGGGCGTATGGAGCTGTTATCGGCCCTGAACTGTGTTGATTGGGTGGTGCCATTCAGTGAAGAGACTCCGGAACGTTTGATCTGTAAGTTGAAGCCCGATGTGCTGGTCAAAGGCGGTGACTATAAACCGGAAGAGATCGCCGGTTCAAAATGTATTTGGGATAATGGTGGGCAGGTAGAGGTGTTGTCTTTCTGGGATGGCTTCTCGACCACCAATATTGTTGAGCGAATTCAAGAAGCGGAACAGCAAGAGTCAGCCGGTTTATAAGTTAGATAAAAGAGATCGAATGCAAATTAATTTTTCACATGCTAAAGCAGAACATCAGCGTGCGATTGACTCAGTTTTTGAACAGTCGGCAAAGATTGAGTTGGTAGTAGAGCAGATTATCAAATCAATTAATGCGGGTGGTAAGGTAGTTTGGTTAGGTAATGGTGGCAGTGCCGCAGATGCACAGCATATGGCCGCTGAGTTAATGGTGCGTTATGTTAAAAACCGCCAGCCTATCGCTTCTATTGCTCTGACTACCGACTCCTCTATTTTGACAGCCCATAGTAATGATTATGAATTTGAGACGGTCTTCTCTCGTCAGATCGAAGGCATTGCCTTAGCGCAGGATGTGGTGATTGCCATGTCCACCTCTGGAACCAGTGCCAATGTGGTCAAAGCCATTGAGGCGGCAAATGCCAAAGGGTGTTTTACTGTTGCTATGACTGGAGCGAAAGAGAGCGATTTAAGTCAGTTGGCAGATGTCTGTTTTAGAGTGGATACTGAAGAGACCG
>CAZNML010000183.1:0-3087 GCA_964574275.1 uncultured Thiosulfatimonas sp.
TGAGTTCGACATAGGTTACAGGTTGCTGTCAAAGACTTTAAACAGAATGGCACTTAAAAAGCCGATCAGGGTGATAAAACCGATAATCGAACCGCCGCGGGCATAGGCCTCCGGCAGCATGGTTTCGGCAATCACGGTTAACATGGCACCGGCCGCCATGCCGCTGATAAGAGCAAAGGTCGCGGGTGAGGCGTCGTGCAGTAGATAACTGCCTAGAGCGGCGCCAATGCCGGTCAAGATCATCAGTGACGACCACGCCCAGAATATTTTATTAAAGTCGATACCCTGTTCGCGCATACTGGCCGAGCTGGAGAGCGCTTCCGGGTAGTTGGAGATAAAGATCGCCGCGATCAGACTGATGCTGATCATCTGCCCATCTGCCAAGTGGGAGCCGATCATAAATGACTCTGGGATGCCATCCAGAAAGATCCCCAACCAGATTGCAAAGTAGGCTGCCTGGTGTTGGTGGGTCTGCCGGTTGATATTGAGCAGAGTGGGTAAATGTCCGGGAGAGAGCTGTTTGTCCGACTGTTTAATCCAGCGTTGCACTCGGCTTTCGGACAGCTTGTGCTCTGTGGTCAGATAGTTGTGAACACTCTGTTTTTGCAGATAGGCTTTGAATTTTTGATGTAAATCAGGCACCTGGTGCAGAATCTCTTTAAAATCGGCGCGCTCTAGAACCCAGTACTCGATGTCGGTGCTGGCGATGGCGGTAGAGATATGCCGTCCGCCCAAAAGAAAAGCCATTCCGCCAAAAAAGTCACCGGCAGAGAGCTGCTCAGACACTGAATGTCGCTTTTTAGGGTCAATCAGTTCGATGTGACCTTTTTCCAACAGGTAGAGGCGATCGCCTTCACTGTGGTGGGCATACAGGGTGGAGCCCGCTTTTAAAGTTCTTAGTTTGAGTTTCTCGGCGATAATAGACTGGTACTGCGGTTCACATTTTTCCAGCAGATTCAGGCGGCGTGAGTCTTGCAGGCGCTGCAGTGCCGCTTCAAAGGTGTTGCGCGGTTCACGCACATACGGCAGGCGGTGGTGAGTGTCTAACAGCTCGGTGATAAATCGCATCTGCTCAACATAGTCGCCATTGGTTAGCGCGTGGTGTTTGTGTAGATAGCGTTCGCTCTCATCCTCCTGCTGGAAATAACTTTGCAGGCGTTGACGCAGCTCAGAGGAGTGAGCCAGCAACTCATTGAAATCCTCGCGCTTTAGCACCCATAAAGTGACCTCGCCGCAGGCGTGCGCCAGCAGCGCATTAGGCACGCCGCATAAAAAAGCCATATGGCCAAAACTGTCATAGGCGTGCAGTTCCGCAATGGTTCTCAGGTCATGTTTGGGGTCACGCAGCTTAACTTCACCACTTTGAATAATATAAAACGCATTCTGTATATCGCCGGGATGGAAGATAATATTATTATCTTTGTAGTGCTTCAGCGTAAGTTTGTCATACAGCGCCTGTTGCTCCTCTTCGGGCAGATCGTTAAGCAAGGTTAAACGGTCTAAGGAGCGTTCCAACTGTTTTTCATGTTTCTGTTTCTGGTTACGAAAGTGCTGCAAAGTGGTGGCGGTTTTTCGTAAGAAGCCCCCTTGCTGGTTAATCTGCTGGTTGAGTATCAGATAGAACAGGCTGCCAAGAATGGCACCGAGCGCAATATTAAAGAACTGACCACTGTGCAGAGCCGGCGCAAACAGGTCGATGGTCACCGCAGAGAGCAGAGCCCCGGCACCAAACGCCATCAACCAGGCAATGGCACGATCACCGGGCGTCCAGATAAGAGTGGTCAGCGCGCCTAACGGCAAGGACAGAGCACTGAGCAGACCAATAAAAAAGGCAAACAGAATAATTGATTCAAGTACCATTTAAGTCCCGGTGATTGAAGGTGAGTTGGAATTTAAACAGTATGGAGAGTGCGCCTTAAAAATACAAGCTGAAAACCCGGTTTAAGGCGCTTGGATTGCGTTTTATCCTACAACGATCAGTTAAGAGCTGTTAGTGACGCACACTGTCATTGAACAGCGACTGCTGATTCATTAATAGATCAATTTCATCCTGATTCAGGTATTCGGTTTCATCTTTTTGAGTGGAAGCCACCATACTTGGCAGGTCGAATTTAGCATGTTTCAGGGTGTTTTGGTTAAGGTTATTTACAAAACCCTGCAGCGCCAAAATGACCTGACCATTCAGATCACGATTGGTCTGCTCCAGAATAATGTCATGCAGTTGATTGACCCAGTTTAACTGTGTCTGGCGCACCAGTTCGGAGTGTTCTTTAAGCTCACCACGCTGCAAAGCGATCGGGTAGGCCTGGGTTAGGTGTTTAATGTCCGCTATGATCATCTCTGCAATTTGAATCGTCTGTTCAGAGGTGGTTTCCAAGCGATTGTCGATAAATTCCAGGCAGGTTTGTAATTTTTGTTGCGTGTTCATATCGGCCATGGGATGCTCCTTGCTATCATGTTAGGGTTGTCATTTTTTTGACAATTTAGCCCTAAATATCAAATCTTCAGTTAAGCTATATCAAAGGCTGTGCCAATTAATGAGTTTGATTGATATAAATAGTTAACTGTTTGAAAAGTAATAGAAATGTCTAAGTTATTAAAAGATCAGATTGATCAGCAGAGTATCAATAAACTGGCACTTCTGATTCAGCAACAGCAAGCTGAGTTTAAGGTAGTGGAGTTCACGCAGTGTGTGTTGGATGAAAAATGGTCAGGCCTGAGTTTAAAGCAGCGTGTTAGACAGATCAGTAATTGTTTGAACAGCTATCTGCATGGTAGCTATTTGCAACAGTTGGCTACGCTGAGAGCGGTTTCGGTGCACTTCAGCGGGCTGTTTCATTTTGTGTTTGCCGATTTTGTTGAGTGTTACGGTCTGCACAGTTTTGAAGAGTCGATGCAGGCCTTGGCGTTGTTTACCGAAAACAGTACGGCCGAATTTTCGGTGCAGGTCTTTCTGGATAATTACCCGGAACAGACGCGCGCTCAGCTACTGGTCTGGGCCAGGAGCGACAACGAGCACCTGCGGCGGTTAGCCAGTGAAGGGGTGCGGCCTAAACTGCCTTGGAGTAAACACCTGCCGTGGATTGC
>CAZNML010000184.1:0-3079 GCA_964574275.1 uncultured Thiosulfatimonas sp.
ATGGGCTCCGGTTTTTACCAGAAGTGCGAAGATTTTAGGGTAAAAGTATCTCAGATTGATATGCTGCGTTTTGATCTGAATATCACCGTCAGTATCGGCGTGGCCAAATATGTAGAAAACAGCCGACAGCTGTTAACCAAAGCCGACCAGGCTTTGACGGTTGCCAAAAAGAGTGGCCGTAATCGCGTGCATATGCTGTTGAAGTAAGCTGTTTCCGGATTAATAACGGTTTGGTAAATAAGCAGGCCTGTTCAGATTGAGCTTAATCGCTGCTTTGTTGCAGCAGTTCGCTGATTTCATCTTCCGGTCTTGGCTGGCTATAGAAGTAACCTTGAATATTGTTACAGCCATTTTCGGTAACAAAAGCGTGCTGCGCTTTGGTCTCCACCCCTTCGGCAATCAGGTCCAGATTCAAGTTTTGTGCTAAACCGATAATGGTGCGTGTCAGGGTGGCATCTTCATCGTCGTGCGGCAGGTCGCGGATAAATGACTGGTCGATTTTGAGTTTTCCGATCGGCAGGCGTTTCAGATAGGCCAGAGAGGAGTAGCCGGTTCCAAAATCATCGACAGAGATGGTGATATCCAGCTCTTTAAGTTGATTCAGGGTTTTAATGGCCTGTTCCGGGTCATTCATAATCTGGCCTTCAGTCACTTCAAACTCCAGATGGTGTGGCGGGTAGTTCAGCTCTTTGATCAGCTGCTGCACATAGGGGATGAAGTTGGGGTGTTGCAACAGTTTCATATTGACGTTCAGGGCCAGTCTGCCGGGATTCAGCCCTTGCGACAACCACTCGGCGAACTGAGTCATTGCGGTTTTAATGACCCATTGATCCAGCTCAACCATTAAGCCAATCTCCTCTGCCAAAGGCAGAAACTTCAGTGGCGGAATAATCCCCTGTTCTTTATGTGGCCAGCGAACCAGCGCCTCCATGCCGATCAGAGTATGCGTTTGGCCGTTATACTGCGGCTGGTAATAGACGGCGAAGTCTTCGTTATGTAGAGCTTGACGCAGATTGGCCTCCATCTCAACACGTTCAATCGCATTTTTGGTCATCTGCTCATCGTAGAAGCAATAGGTGTTACGACCATTCTCTTTGGCTTTATACATGGCCGCATCGGCGTTTTTCAGCAACTCTTCAGCCTGTACGCCATCGGTAGGAAACAGGGTGGCCCCAATACTGAGTGTGATGTAAAGAGTCTGATCATTAAATTGAATCGGTTCATATAGAGCGGCTTGCAGCTTTTTTATTATGTCTGTTACCAGTGCCAGGTTTTGAATATTTTCCAGGATCAGGGCAAACTCATCGCCACCTAAACGAGAAATAGTATCGCTTTGGCGCAGCGTAGCTTTCAAGCGGCTGGCGACCTCCAAAATGACCTGGTCACCCACTTTATGACCGAAGGAGTCATTGATCTGTTTAAAGTTATCAAGGTCGATAAACAGCAGGGCAAGCTTGTGGTTAGTGCGCGTACCGGTTTGGGTCAAGTGGGTTAAGCGGTCATTGAACAGGGTGCGATTGGGCAGGTTGGTCAGGTTATCATAATGCACCAACTGCTCAAGGTATTGGCGCTGCGCCTCAATTTTATGTTGCGCTGCCACCTGCGCTGAGATGTCGGTAATGGTGCCGATTAGTGAGATAGGGTGTTGCTGTTGATTGAGATTGGCTACGCCGGTTTGGGTCACATATTTAGTGGTGCCATCGGCAAGAATCAGGCGGTGTGAGATCGACAGTTTCTGTTTTGATTTACGGTTCTTGAGCAGATAGTGCAGTATGCGGAACTTGTCATCAGGGTGCACCAGTTTTAGCAGGGTTTTAAAACTCAGTGGTTTTGAATTGGGTTTTAGTCCATAGATTCGGTAGGTCTCATCCGACGCATGGATGCTGTGATCGGAGAGGTTCCACTCATAGTTGCCCATATGGGCAATGCGTTGCGCCTCTTCCAGCTGTTGGCGTTTTCTTTGCAGCTCAGTGATATCCACCAAAGAGAGAACCTGTGCCTTTTGTTTGAATAGTGGCATATCCTGAGCGTGCACCATGCAGGTTCGAGTAGCATTATTAGCGGTTAAAAAACGGGTTTGAAAAATACCGGTGTCCGTTTGTTTAAGCTTTGACTGGATTAACTGATGATCATCGGGGTGAATAAAGTCGAGCAGGTCTTTATTTAGGATGTCGGTGGCACTGTAACCGGTCAGGTCGCGACTGGTCTGGTTGGCCATAATACTTCTTTGTTGCTGGTTGAAGATAATCAGAGAGGCTAGAGAGGCATCCAGTAGCGACTTAAAGGTTTCACTGGTGCTTTGCAGCTCCTCTTCAATTAGTTTTTGATGGGTGATATCTCTGGCGGCGCCAATAGTGCCGCTTAAAAGGCCATTCTCATCATAAAAGGGTTCCTTATAGATATCTAAATAGGCTTTGTGACCTTTGACATAACCGGAGGCGGTAAAGCGCAGCGGCTGCTGCTGTTCTAACACCTCTTTATCCGATTCTATGCACTGCTCAGCAAACGTTTGCCACTTTTTATTGCCAGGGTGTTTGGCGCGCTCTATAGAGGCCAAGCTGAGATCGTCTTGACCGATCACCTCTGATTTTGAGGTAAGCAGCATCTGCTCACAGACAGCCTGGTTGGCAAACAGATAGTGTCCATTAATATCTTTGGCCCACAGCATATCCGGTACCGCATCGGTTAGCGTGCTCAATAAAACCGGGTTGAGCTGAGAACCCTCGCTGTCGGTGGAGCCGGTTTCAAACCCGGTGCACAGTAACAGGCAGCTTTTGCCCTTATGGTTAAAGGTGTTGAACTGGAACAGGTAGTTCTTTCCCTGCCATTTAAACAGCTGCTGTTTCTCATCCGGACACTGCTTAATGGCGTTGGTAGCTTGATTGAGTGCTTCTGTGGCCAGGCTTTGTTGTGGGGAGTGGTGATCAGTAGGGCAGTTATTTGAGCCAGCAGCGAGCCTGTCATTGATATAGATGACTTCTGAGGTGTTAGAGTCCAGCAGTTTGGCTAGTATCTGTAATGGCTGCATAAGTAAAAAGCCCTTTTTTATAGGTTATTTTACCCCATTGATTTTGGAAAG
>CAZNML010000185.1:0-3050 GCA_964574275.1 uncultured Thiosulfatimonas sp.
TGCTGCAGATCGGCCTGCAACTGCTTCGATAGAATACCGCCAATATTATGCAGTACCTTCTGCGTGACCTCGTCACTGTTTGCCGACAGTAACAGCGTCAACACATCGCGGTTATCCAGCCTAGACAACACCTTCTGCAGAGCGCGATCATCCAGCTCCACCAGTTTTAATCCGAGTTTAATATAACTCTTCACCGTTGAATGGCTCTGACCACTCTCCAGCATCGCCATATGTTCCAGCGTAATATTCAACAGCTCTACCGCAAAACGATCCATCTTAATACGGGCACAACCGACATGAACCAGCCACTCATTTTCGTGAAGTTTCTTTATGCCAACTTTCATGCAATTCTTAAACCTTTTAACAAGCCTTGTTGTCTAAAATCTATAAAGTTAATAACCAGATGAGCAATTTCATAACCAATTCGCGACATCACGGGTAAATAAACTACCACAACTTGCTATTTCGCTAGTGGTTAAACTTAGTTTATAGCATAATACCATACTCAAACAGACAGACATTTATTAAAACAATGAAGCCACAAAACAGCCTACCCGAGCCCTCCGCCGAAGCCAAGCAGCACAGCAATAAACTGAGTGACCGCATTCAAAAATCGATGCGTCGTCACGGCAATTTAACTTTTGCCCAGTTTATGGAGAAGGCGCTGTATACCCCTGGACTTGGCTACTATGCCAACGGGCTGCCTAAAATCGGCGAATCCGGCGACTTTATTACCGCACCGGAGGTGTCGCCGATCTTCTCGCGCTGCATAGCCAGGCAGGCAATACAGATTCTGGAAAAGTTGCCGCAGGCGAATCTGCTCGAGTTTGGCGCCGGACAGGGCACCATGGCAAAAGACATTCTGCTGGAACTGCATGCGCAGCAGCAGCAAATTGAGCACTACTACATTGTTGAACTCAGCGCCGACCTGCGTGACCGCCAGCAGTTCACCCTGAAAGAGCACCTGCCGGAAGCGCTGTTTGATAAGGTAGTGTGGCTGGATCAACTGCCGACCCAACCGATGCCGGCAGTAGTGGTGGCCAACGAGGTGCTCGATGCCATGCCGTTTGAACGCATCCGCATCGAACCGGAACAGGCGCTACAGGGTTATGTACGTTTTGATGAAGAGCAACAGGCTTTTGACTGGGATTATCAGAAAATCACTACCAAACCACTGCAGCAGTTTGCCAACCAGTTGATTGAGCATATTGGCGAGGTCTCTGACCTGGGCTATGAAACCGAGATCAACCTCAATATCCAGCCCTGGCTGCAGTCTATTAGCGACTTTATCAGCGAGGGCGCGGTGCTGCTGATCGATTACGGTTACAGCCGCCATGAGTACTATCAGCCGGCGCGTGTTATGGGCACCCTGCGCTGCCACTATCAGCATCGCGCGCATAACAATCCGTTTTTCTATCCGGGTCTGCAGGACATTACCGCACACGTTGACTTTACCGCCGTGGCGGAGTCGGCTTTTGATGCCGGTTTTAAAGTGGCCGGCTTTACCACCCAGGCGCACTTTTTAATGTCCACCGGCCTGCTGGAGATGTCATCCAATCAGGATGCGCCCATGACCGAACAGCTCAAGGTAGCGCAACAGATTAAAACCCTGACCCTGCCGAATGAGATGGGCGAAACCTTTAAGGTGATTGCTCTGACCAAGGCGTGCGATCAATCCTTAACCGGTTTTACCCTGCGCGACCTAAGACATCAGCTATAATACGCAACCCTTTTAATGAAGTAACACCACCATGCAACAGACTTTAGACTGGCTTCAAATTACCGTTCTGGCAATGATTCAGGGGTTAACTGAATTTTTGCCGATCTCCAGCTCCGGCCACCTGATCTTAATGCCCAATCTATTTGGCTGGCCGGATCAGGGGCTGGCCTTTGATGTGGCGGTGCATGTTGGAACCCTGACTGCGGTCATCCTCTATTTCAGACACGACATCTGGCTGATGACCCGCGACTGGTCAAGTTCACTGATTACGCGTCAACCGACCTCCAACAGCCGTCTGGCGTGGTGGGTTATCTTCGCCACCATTCCCGCAGTCCTGTTCGGCCTGTTTCTAAATGACGGCCTGGAGCAAGCATTACGCAACCCGCTGTTGATTGCAGCTACGACCATCGGTTTTGGTGTGTTGCTATGGTGGTCGGATGTCAAAGGTAAACAGGTACGCGACGAGTACAGCCTGAGCTTCAGAGACATTATGATTATCGGTATCGCCCAGGCGCTGGCGCTGATACCGGGTACCTCACGTTCAGGAATCACCATTACCGCTGCCTTAATGATCGGTTTGACCCGTGAAGCGGCGGCACGTTTCTCGTTTCTACTGTCGATTCCCATTATTCTCGGTGCAGGCCTGCTTAAAACCAAAGACCTGCTGGAGAGCACGGACCCGATTCAATGGAATGCTCTAATCGGCGGTACCGTTATCTCTGCCATCAGCGCCTATATTGTCATCACCGTCTTCCTGAAGTGGATCAATAAAATCGGTATGGCACCCTTCGCCTGGTACCGCTTTGCTTTGGGTGCCTTACTAATCTATCTGTTTATCTAATGCGCGCTCTTTGGTTATCTATCGGCTGGGGTTTGATCCTGATGGTGATCTACCTCTCTCTGTTTGCCGCCTTTAATCCCACCCCGGGTATCGACCACTCCGATAAAGTAAACCACCTGATCGCCTACGGAACCTTAATACTGTGGTTTGCTCAGGGCTTAAAAGGCCAGCCGCGCCTCTATAGCGGTATCGCCTTTATAGCCATGGGCATTCTGATTGAGATACTGCAGCCGCTGACCGGGCGAGAGTTCTCCTATCTGGATATGCTGGCCAATAGTGGTGGCGTGCTGCTTGGCTATCTGATCGCCAGCCGAGGCGGTGACTTTCTCTACCCGAGGTTCAGAAAAGCCCAATAGCATAAAACCCTTTTACAGCCTCTTTGTTAGTTGTTACAGTAAACTCAATCTCAGCAGGCCTGCTGATTTCCAACATCCAAACTGGAAAAGATATGATTGAGTTTTACACTGCACAACAAAGTCAGGCGATCGA
>CAZNML010000186.1:0-3044 GCA_964574275.1 uncultured Thiosulfatimonas sp.
CCCTGGACTTTAAAATTGATGGCAAGCTGTTTGAATTTTTAAACGAGCTGGATCGGATCGTATTAGACTACGGCGGCCGTCTCTATCTAACCAAAGACGTGCGCATGTCGGAAGCGACCTTTAAACAGAGCTACCCAAAATGGGAGCAGTTTCAGACGGTACGCCAACAGTATGGTGCACAGCAGCGTTTTAACTCATTACAATCTCAACGCTTAGGACTCTAAGCCGGCACTAAGCAGGATCTATTCATATGAAAAATATTTTAGTTATCGGCGCCACCTCCGCCATTGCAGAACAGACCATTCGCCTCTATGCCAAACAGGGGGCAAATTTACACCTGATGGCACGCGACGAAGACAAGTTAAACACCATCGCTCAGGATGCTTTGGTGCGCGGCGCTCACTCCGCCAGTGTGCAGAAAATCGAAGTGAACGATTTTGATCAACATAAAAAGTGGATCGACGACGCCTTTGCCAAACTGGTTAGCGTGGATGTGGTGCTGATTGCTCACGGTTCTCTGCCGGATCAGCAGGCCTGCCAGGATCATGTCTCCACCACCCTGCGCGAGATGAATACCAATGGTTTGAGCACGGTCTCGCTGTTAACCGTGTTGGCCAACCGCATGGAAGCACAGGGCAAAGGCACCCTGGCGGTCATTACCAGTGTAGCCGGTGATCGTGGTCGTCAATCCAACTACGTCTATGGTGCCGCCAAAGGTATGCTGTCGATCTTCCTGCAAGGCCTGCGTAACCGCCTGTTTGCAAAAGGCGTGCATGTATTGGATATCAAACCCGGTTTTGTCGATACACCGATGACCGCCGAGTTCCCCAAAGGCCCTTTATGGGCCAAACCGGAAACCATTGCCAAAAATATTGTCAAAGCGGTGGATAAGAGAAAAAACTCGATTTACACCCCCTGGTTCTGGATGGGTATTATGCTGATTATTCGCAATATCCCCGAGTTCATTTTTAAGAAAATGAAACTGTAAAAAGCTACGATTTAGTAAACTACGCTGACTTAATAGATTTAAAAAAGTGAAAACACATGATTAATTTAATCCTTTGCGGTGGTTCTGGAACCCGCCTTTGGCCGATTAGCCGAACTCTGTTACCAAAACAGTTTGTGCCGTTATTTTCCGGCGAATCGCTGTTTCAAAAAACCGTGCAGCGCAACCAGGCCTTTTGTGATCACTTTTTAATTGTCTCCAATCAGGAGCAGTACTTTTTGGCACTGGATCAGATGCAGTCGCTGAATATGCAACAGCCGCCGCAATTTGTATTGGAGCCGATGGGACGCAATACCGCGCCGGCAATTGCGCTGGCCTGTCTGGCAGTGGATGCCGAAGAGCTGGTGTTTGTCACCCCTTCCGACCATCTGATTAAGAATCAGAGTGCCTATGAAGCCGCGGTCAAATCGGCGATACAGCTGGCGCAGCAGGATCAACTGGTCACTTTTGGTATTCAACCGAGTTATGCCGAAACCGGTTTTGGTTATATTGAAGCCGATGGCCATGATGTAAAGTCATTTAAAGAGAAACCCTCAAAAGAGACGGCGGAAAGTTACCTGCAACAGGGCAACTACTTCTGGAACAGCGGCATGTTCTGCTTTAAGGCAGGCGTATTCCTGCAGCAGCTGCAGCAACATGCACCGGAGATCTACGAGGCCTGTGTCTACGCCTTTGAACAGACCGAAAAAGGCGAGTTCCTGCGTATTCCAAGCGCGGCGATGCAAGCCATTCCGGAAGACAGCATCGACTATGCGGTGATGGAGCACAGCCAGCATGTTAAGGTGATTCCGGCCGACATGGACTGGAGTGATGTTGGCAGCTTTGAGGCCTTAAGTGAAGAGTTGCCGACTGATGCGCAGGGTAATACTGTCAATGACAACGCAGTGCTGCTCAACGCCCACAACAACCTGATTATTGGCGAACAGCGCATTATCTCGCTGGTGGATCTGGATGAGCTGATGGTGATTGACAGTGATGATGCGCTGCTGATTGCGCCGAAAGGCTCCGGACAGAAGGTCAAACAGGTGGTGGAGAAGCTGAAACAGCAAGGCAGCGAACTGCCGAAGATTCACCGCACTGCACACCGCCCGTGGGGAACTTACACCGTGCTGGAGTCGGCTGAAAAATACAAGATCAAACGTATTGTGGTCAAACCGGGCAAAAGCCTGAGCCTGCAGAAGCACCTGCATCGCAGTGAGCACTGGATTGTGGTCTCAGGTACCGCCACCGTGACCGTTGGCGATCAGCTGCAGACGGTACGCCCGAATGAGTCGACCTATATCCCAATCGGTGAAAAACACCGTCTGGCGAATGAGGGGCGTCTGGATCTGGTACTGATTGAGGCACAGGTCGGTGAATACACCGGTGAAGATGACATTATCCGTTTTGAAGACAACTATGGCCGCTCTTAAGTCCGGCACGATTGAGACACTATGACACAAACAACCCTAGCTCAGCAGAGCAGCAAACTCTCCCCGCAAAAAGCCAGTATCCTGCTGGTGGCCTTTATGACTCTATTGCATCTGGCGGTCGCCTTTGTGGCTGAGCTGGGTGGTGATGAAGCGCACTATGCCATGTATGGCCTCTCCCCCGACTGGAGTTATTTTGATCACCCGCCGATGGTGGGCTGGTTGCAGATTATTCCAATGTGGTTGGCGCCCTATGACTGGAGTGCACGCATGGTGCCGATTACGCTCTACATTGTGCTTAACTATCTGCTCTACCAGATCGCCACTCAATTTTTTAATGGCACAAAAAACCAGCAGGCCTGGTCAAATGACTCCTCTGCACAACCCAATCACTGGCTCGGTTTTTGGAGCCTGGTACTGCTCAATACCAGTCTTCTGCTGGCGCTAATGGGCATGGCGATGCTACCAGACAATCCGCTGATGGTCAGTGTGTTGGCACTGGTTCTGATCACCCGTAAACTGCTGATTGAAGAGAAACTCAAGTATTGGCTTTTATTGGGTCTGTTTGTCGGCTTGGCGGCACTGTCCAAATACACCGCTGTGACCGTGATCGCCTCGCTGCTGCTGGT
>CAZNML010000187.1:0-2992 GCA_964574275.1 uncultured Thiosulfatimonas sp.
GCTCTTCGGCCTTTTTAGCCTCGGCATGCGACGGATAGATCCAGGTGTCTTTCAGGCGCGCCAGCTCCTGCTCCAGGGTCTCCATCTTGGTTTCAAACGCCAGCCAACGCGCATCATCAATCAGCCCTAACTCACGAGCAATCGGTGTCAGACGCTGATCGGCATTATCTTCACGTAACATCAGACGGTACTCGGCGCGCGAAGTGAACATACGGTACGGCTCATTGGTACCCAGCGTAATCAGATCATCCACCAGCACCCCAAGATAAGCTTCATCACGACGCGGATACCACTGCTCTTTCATCTGCGCACGGCGCGCGGCGTTGATTCCGGCCAGCAGACCTTGTGCCCCGGCCTCTTCATAACCGGTGGTGCCGTTAATCTGTCCGGCAAAAAACAGGCCGTGAATATGCTGCGTCTCCAAGGTCGGTTTCAAACCACGTGGATCAAAGTAGTCATACTCAATCGCATAACCCGGGCGCATAATACGTGCGTTCTCCAGCCCTTTCATCGACTGGACAATCTGAATCTGGGTTTCAAATGGCAAACTGGTGGAGATGCCGTTTGGATAGAGCTCGGTGGTGTTCAGGCCTTCCGGCTCGATAAACACCTGATGGCGGTCTTTATCGGCAAAACGCATCACCTTGTCCTCAATCGACGGGCAGTAACGCGGTCCGACGCTGTCGATCTCACCGGCATCGGAGTACATCGGCGACTGGTGCAAAGACGCCATAATCGCCTCATGGGTCTGCTCATTGGTGTAGGTGATATAACAGGGGATCTGCTGCGGGTGCATCGAGCGCTTGCCCATAAAGGAGAAGGTCGGCACCGGATCGTCGCCCGGCTGTGGCTGCATGGCATCGAAGTTTACCGTACGCGCATCAATACGTGGCGGCGTACCGGTTTTAAGACGCCCGACCGGCAGCTCCAGTTCACGCAGACGCGCGGCCAGACGGTTGGCCGGTTCGTCTCCGGCACGACCGCCCTCATAGTTCTGCAGGCCGATATGGATACGCCCGGCTAAAAAGGTTCCAACGGTTAACACCACCTGGTTTGCATAGAACTTGAGCCCCATCTTGGTCTCAACACCGCGGATCTGATCGCCTTCTAGAATGACATCTTCAACCGGCTGCTGAAAGATGGTCAGATTCACCTGGTTCTGCAGACGTGTCAGAATCGCCTGACGGTACAATACCCGGTCGGCCTGCGCACGGGTCGCTCTTACCGCCGGACCTTTGGAGGCATTCAAGGTGCGGAACTGAATTCCCGCCTCATCAATGGCCAATGCCATGGCACCACCCAGCGCATCAATCTCTTTAACCAGATGGCCTTTACCGATACCTCCAATCGCCGGATTACAGGACATCTGCCCCAAAGTATCGACATTATGCGTCAGCAGCAATGTGTGCAAGCCCATACGCGCCGAAGCCAAAGCGGCTTCCGTACCGGCATGGCCACCGCCAACAACGATAACATCATAGTTTGAGATTTGCGCATCCATCGCAGCATTCCTTTGGGTGAATTCAATCGATCAAATCAGGCCGGAGAATTAAGCAGGCCTGCTTAAATAAAAATGGTCGTACATTTTACCATAAGCTGATAGCATTGAACTAGGCATAGACTATGCGAAATATGGGAGTCGTTGATATGAAAGCTTTTTTCTCTAAAAACAAGTGGATAGGCCTAAGCGCTACCCTCTGTGCCAGCCTGACACTCGGCCTGTTATCAGGCTGTTCAACCACGCCGCCTAACAGCATGATGAATGTGCAGGCGGGTGAGTACTTTATCCTAAGTCAGCCGGTCACCATTCGCGCCCATCAGAGCCGACGCTATATTCAATCCGGCAAGCTGACCAATAAGAATTTCAGCCGCTTTAACCAGCACTGCCGCCTGGAAATCTCCGATCTGCCTGTAAAAAGCTTCACGGTGCAACCGCAGCGCTTTCTGATTACACGAGTTGCCATTGACGAAGAGCGCATTGCTGCCAACCCTGAGGCCATACAGCTGGCATTTAACGCCAATGCCGCATATCAAACCGCACTGCCTGCGCTCGCCTTAGGAGAGTATGAAAGAGAGGAGACCATGGATCTGGTGCACCTCTATCTGCAGTCGAGCACTCAGCCGAATGTGTTGCGTTTGACCTGTGCCGGCTCAATCAGTGACGGCAACCCAATGGATGGCCCAAGCAGTTACCGCCCTCAGCGCCAGCAGATTAACCGCATTCTGGGAGCGGTCGGCTCGATTCAAAAATAGTCTTTAAATTTGACCAATCTGAACAGGCCTGAATAGCTATAAGTTCAAGCAGGCCTGCTCAATTTAGTCTGTCTGCTGCGACAGTTGACGAATACGTTCCGCCGGACGAAACAGCTGCTGCATAAGATAGGTTTTAAATTCCGGCGGATAGTCACTTTTATCCAGGGCGACCCGCATACACAACAGCCAGGCATCCCGTTCCGCCTCTCCAACCTTGAGATAGGCGTGCGCTTGCGGAATATTGATAGAGCCATATTGTTGGTGATAGAGCTGCGGCCCATTCATCCAGCCGGATAAAAAAAGTACCAGCTTATGGCGTGATTCGGTCAGGTCCTGAGGGTGCATCCGGCGGATGCTCTGCGCTTGCGGCAAAGACTGCATCGCCTCGTAAAAGTCGTCGACCAGTTTCACCAGGCCTGCATGACCACCCACCGCCTGGTAAGTGGCATCACCCATGCCATAAGTCAACGAATCCGTTCTGTGCTCAGACATAAGCCTTACCCTCCCAACACCAGAGCATCACGCATCTGTATAAAGGCGATCAGAAACTCAAACAGCAGACGCCAGAACAGCTCGGCAAACAGAAACGCCGTTACCAACAGCAGAACCCACTTAACACGCGACTGCCACGACACCTGATCTTTAATCAACTGCTTGCCGGCCTCAATACCACTATTCACCAGCGGCGCCCGGCTCGCCAGCCAGGCT
Source organism: uncultured Thiosulfatimonas sp. (assembly GCA_964574275.1). Lineage (GTDB taxonomy): Bacteria > Pseudomonadota > Gammaproteobacteria > Thiomicrospirales > Thiomicrospiraceae > Thiomicrorhabdus. The sequence goes on from CAZNML010000187.1 coordinate 2,962, forward strand.
TTTAACCACAGCATCAGCCAGACAATAAAGA
>CAZNML010000188.1:0-2935 GCA_964574275.1 uncultured Thiosulfatimonas sp.
ACTAGAAATACGACTTCATAATGACGCATTCATTTTCTCCTTATGGATGATAAACAGTCTCCCAACATCATGTAGGATGCCAGTGAGACAAGGATGTTTTCAAGCATAGAGCCTGAAAGGCGCGAATTATAACCGAAGATGAGCCTGCTTTCAATACTTTAAAAGCAGGTTTTTGTTTGTGGAACACTGCTAGCGACGTAATGAGCGTTTAGGCGATACTGCTATTGATGGATTTTAAAACGTCGATTGGAGCCTCGGCTTTGGTAATTGGACGCCCTACTACCAGATAGCTCGAACCGGCCTGCATCGCATCTTTAGGTGTCATAATGCGTTTTTGATCGTTCACATCACTGCCTGCCGGGCGAATCCCTGGCGTAACCAGACAGAAGTCATCACCGATCGTCTGGCGAATCTCCGCCGCTTCCTGCGCAGAACACACCACGCCGTCCAAACCGGAAGATTGCGCCAATTGCGCTAGACGCAATACATTATCCTTAGGCGTGCCCTGCAGACCAATCTCGGCAAGATCCTGCTGCTCCATACTGGTTAACACCGTCACCGCAATCAATAGAGGCTTACGCTCCATCTGCAGCTCTTGTAGAGCCTGCTGAGCGGCCGTCATCATCTTGCGACCACCTAAAGCATGAACATTCACCATCCACACCCCCAGCTTGGCTGCTGCCTGTACCGCTTTGGCGACCGTATTTGGAATATCGTGGTATTTCAGATCCAAAAAGACATCAAAACCCTGTGCGACCAACTGTTTAACAAACTCGGGTCCCGCCACAGCAAACAGTTCTTTACCGACCTTTAAACGACATAGATCCGGCTGCAGTCTGGCAACAAATTCTAAGGCAGAGTCTGCATCTGCAAAATCAAGTGCTACCAGCACCTTAGGGTCTAAAGTATTTTCTTTTTGAATCATTAAGTTAACCTACAAATGTAATTTTATTTATCAAGCAGTGCCTGACGATTTTTATCAAGATTGGAAAGCGTTTGTACACTGGCTTTTTTAAGCTGCAGGATTTCATCCGCCTGCTTCTGGTTTTGACGTCTCTGTTTCGCCAAGCGCCACTTTAATTGAGTGACCTGCACCAGCATAATGGTAGCACCAGTCAACATACCCAATATAAAGACCACGGCCAACAGAATACTGAGCGCCAGCTCCTGCTTAAGCAGCAACAGGTCAATGGTGACCAGCTGCGGGTTAAACACCCCAATTGCCGCACCAAAAAGCAAAAAAACAGCGGTCAAAGCGATCGATATTAACTTAAACATAGTACTAGCGCCTTCCAAAAGAACTAACTAATCGATAACCGTTCAATCTACAAATATAAAGTAGTAAGAAAAGATTACCCCGGTGTGGTGTTTGTTTCAGTGCCTCAGAGTTAAACTGCTGGCGGCACAGAAGATGAGGAAATTATAAGGGATAAATAAAAAAGGGGCTACCAAATGGCAGCCCCTTTTTTATTTATCCTATGATATCAGTTGACTCTCTGGCGGAATCAACCTGCTCTCTTAGAGCCTTACCAGGCTTAAAGTGAGGTACGCGCTTATCCGATAACTCAACCGTCTCTCCTGTTTTAGGATTGCGACCGGTTCTCGCTTTACGATGGTGCAAACTGAAACTACCGAAACCTCGGATTTCAATGCGGTCACCGTTTGATAAGCTATGAATCATAGAATCGAGAATTTTATTGACTGCAATCTCAACGTCTTTCTGGCTGAACTGTGCCTGACGTCTTGAAATAAGTTCAATAAGTTCTGACTTGGTCATAGGAATAATACTCTTATTTTCTATATTATTATTTTCGAAAATGAATAGACCCAACTGCTTTAAGGTTAAAAACCTCAAAACAGTTAAGTAGACCAAATAGGTGATTCAATGTATCACTTAAACAGGCGCCTATTCAGACACCTGCTTCAAGATTACATTTTGTCTTTGAAAAGATCACCGAAAGTAGTACCAGCTGTCTGCTGATCAGAAGCGTAATCACGCATAGCGTTTTGTTCTTCTTGAGCTTCTTTCGCTTTTACAGATAAAGACAATGAACGGTTTTTACGATCGATGTTTACAACTTTCGCTTCAACCTGATCACCTTCTTTCAATACAGAAGATGCATCACGAGTATCTTCTAGTAGTTCAGAAGCGCGTAGGTAACCTTCAACTTCTGGAGCTAGATCGATAACGGCACCTTTTTCGTCAACAGACTTAACTGTACCAGTTACGATGCTGTTTTTACCGTTGTCTGCAACGAACTGACCGAATGGGTCTTGTTCTAGCTGCTTAAGACCTAGAGAGATACGTTCACGATCAGGGTCGATAGAAAGAATAACAGTTTCTAGCTCATCACCTTTCTTGAAGTCACGGATCGCTTCTTCACCGCTCTGGTTCCAAGAGATATCTGTTAGGTGAACTAAACCGTCAATACCACCGTCTAGACCGATAAAGATACCGAAGTCAGTGATAGACTTGATGCTACCATTGATCTTATCGCCTTTAGCGTGTGTTGCAGAGAAGCTTTCCCATGGGTTAACAGTACACTGCTTGATAGATAGAGAGATACGACGACGCTCTTGATCAACATCAAGAATCTTAACGCGTACTTCCTGTCCAAGGTGAACCACTTTAGATGGGTGGATGTTACGGTTAGTCCAATCAAGTTCAGATGTGTGAACCAGACCTTCGATCCCTTCTTCGATCTCGATGAAAGCACCGTAGTCAGTGATGTTAGCAACTTTACCAGCTGCTTCAGCACCGATTGGGTAACGAGCAACCATATCTGCCCAAGGATCTTCTTCAAGCTGCTTAAGACCTAGAGATACACGGTTACGCTCTTTGTCGAACTTAAGAACCTTAACTTCGATCTCATCACCAACTTGAACGATTTCAGATGGGTGATTAACACGACGCCATGCCATATCAGTAATGTGT
>CAZNML010000189.1:0-2879 GCA_964574275.1 uncultured Thiosulfatimonas sp.
ACCAGGTCGCCCAGAAGTTAATCAGCAGCGCTTTTCCCTGATAAAGTTGTTTGATATCAACCAGTTCACCGTTGAGGGTTTCAAGTTGGATATTCGGCATTGGAATCGGCGGTTCGATCGGAATCATGCCACTGACAATCCGGCTTTGCGGAATGACCGTTTCCACGGGGTCAAGTTGGGCGATCTGGTAGTTGATCGCCTCAACGCGTTTTATCTGCTGCTGTGTGCTTGATTGAATGCGTTTGGCGGCATCGACGGCCATAATCTCAATGTCCTGGTATTTGTAGTAACCGTCGGTGGCGATGGGAACTTGAATCACCTCAAGCAAACTGCCGCCCATTTTCAGCGCTTTTGCGCTTAAACCGATGGTGTTGGCCTGGGTGCCGACCGCCGGTTGCAGGATAGTAATCGGCAGCGCACTCTGATAGCTGATTGGAAACAGTTCTGGCTGTTCACCGGCGGCCGGTGCGTTTACAAACAGACTTGGGTAGAGCAGGATCAGGTTTTTGAGCTGTTGGCGTTGTTGCTGGCTGGCTTGGGTTTGCCAGTGGCGCAGACCACGCAGCACCGGCACCGAAGCGACATCGGCACTGATAACGACAATCTCATCAAACTGCTGGCTGGCGGCCTGCATCAGCTGGTTGATAAAAAGTCCGTCTGAGCCGCGCATGGCGATGCGGGTGCGCTCCATAAACAGCGCCTCCGGTGTGTCCAGATACCAGATGGTGCCCGACTGTTGAAGTGCCTGAATGGTCAAAGCATCGCCGTCATTCGGGTCAGCCGGTTCACCGATCCACAGGTAGAGGCGTTTGGCGGCTGCTGTATTTGAGGCTTTAAGTTCGGTAATCAGGTAGCTTTCATCAGCGGTTTCAATCTCGGTTTGCGGCAGGGCAAACCACTGCTGGCGGTCTTCATAGGTCAGCTTTTTGGGGGTGTCTGCCGCAGTAACAACGCCCGTCATCAACAGGCCGCTTATTGATAGCTGTAATAGCAGTGCGAAGCGGAAAGGTCGAAAGCAGCGGTGAATCATTTGAGCAGGCCTGTTGGTTTTGTAAGGATTAGAATGGTTATTCTAATCACTGACGCAGAGGCTGTCGAGTTAATTTGTCTAAACATCTCAGCCCGTTGGCAAACGCGTGTGGTCCTGCAAGCCTGCTGGTAGATAGCCGCTGGTTACAGCAGCGCTGCAATTTGCTGTTTGGCCTGCTGCAGACTTGCCTGCTTGGCTTCCTCGGCACGACTCATCCCCGGAGCATTTATAACTGTAACTTGATCTAGACCGTTGAAACCTAAAATGGTTTTCAGGTAGGGGCCAACAAAATCCATGGCATCCAATGGTGGTTGTGTGTAATCGCCACCGGAGGCGACAATCACCACCACCTGCTCAATCTGCAGCAGGCCTTCCGGGCCGTTTTCACCATAACGGAAGGTTTCGCCGGCACGGGTAATGTGGTCGATATAGGCTTTGAGTTGCGACGGAATAGTGAAGTTATACATCGGTGTGCTGATCAGCAGGGTGGTGGCCGATTTCAGCTCATTAACATAGTGGTCGGACAGCTCCAGCGTCTGCTGCTGTTGTAGGGTGCGCTGCTCTTTTGGCGTATACATCGCATCGATAAAGGCTTCATCAATGTGCGGCAGATTACTCTCAATCAGATCGTGCTGAATATGGGTGCCATCTGGATTTTTCTGCTGCCACAGCGACTGAAACACATCGGCCAGGGCTTTGGAGTTTGAGCTGCTGCTGGCGGCGCTGGCATCAATTCGTATCAGTTTAGACATAGGTTCTCCTTGAAGTGCATTGACGACGATTGAGTTCCAGTTTAACCAATTTTGACAGATTGAAAAGCGGGTTAATTGCAAAATATTGTTGCCTTAACAGCAATAATGAAACTGAACAGGCCTGTTTTGATCGCTGTTTGCAGGCAGCTACAAGCAGAAAAAAACAGGCGAAGAATCAGGGGCTTGACAAGGGGTGTACAATGAATAGGTTGTTTTATTTAAATTATATAGTGATCTTTAGGAGACCTTAATGTCTGATATTCCAATTACAAAACGTTCGGTGATGGTACTGTTCTCTGATTCGACCAACCCAAGTTCTCACCGTGTGCGTTTAATGGCAAAAGAGAAAGACATCCCAATGGAAGTGGTAGATGTCGAATTGGATAATATGCCGGAAGATCTACTGGAATTGAACCCTTATGGTACCTTACCAACTCTGGTTGACCGTGACCTGGTGTTGTATGACCCACAGGTAATTATCGAGTATCTGGATGAGCGTTTCCCGCACCCGCCACTGATGTCGGTTGATCCGATCTCTAAAGCGCGTGCACGTCAGATGCTGCGCCAGATTGAAAAAGAGTGGTATCCGCTGGTTGAAACTATTGCCAATGGCAGCGATGAAGATGAGATCAAAAAAGCACGTCGTGATCTGCTGGAGCGTTTGGTACAGCTGATTCCTGTGTTTGAGCATAAAGACTACTTTATGAGTGATGACTACTCGCTGGTGGATGTGAGCATGGCTGTACTGCTATGGCGTCTACCGTCTTTAGGCATTGAGCTGCCTAAGTCGGCCAAGCCGATCTTTGACTACTCTGCCAAAGTACTGGGTCGTGAAACCTTCGGTGAAAGTTTGTCGGATGACGAACTGGATATGCGAGAAGTTTAATGATCTCTAATCGCCCCTATATGATTCGTGCCCTGTACGAGTGGATCGTGGATAACGAGTGGACACCGCACCTTCAGGTGGACGCGAACTATCCGGGGATTCGCATTCCGCAGCAGTTTGTGCAGGATGGGGTCATTGTCTTCAATGTTTCGCCGACGGCGGTACAGGCATTAGAGATGCATAATGACTGGTTCCAGTTTCAGGCGCGTTT
>CAZNML010000190.1:0-2877 GCA_964574275.1 uncultured Thiosulfatimonas sp.
GGCTTCGGCGCTGCTGGAAGTGCTGGACCCGGAGCAGAACAGTGAGTTTATGGATCACTATATGGATATCCGTTTTGACCTGTCCAAAGCGGTGTTTATCTGTACCGCCAATACGCTGGATACCATTCCCGGCCCGCTGCTGGATCGTATGGAGGTGATTCGCCTCTCCGGTTACATCACCGAAGAGAAGGTGCAAATTGCCAAACACCACCTATGGCCACAACTGCTTGAGGAGATGGGGTTAAGCAAAGAGCAGGTGCAAATTACCACCCCGGCAATTCGCCATGTTATCGAGGGCTATGCCCGTGAAGCCGGTGTACGTAACCTGAAGAAACAGCTGGCGAAGCTGGTGCGTAAACTGGCACTCAAGTTTGTTACCGGTGAGATTGAGTCGGCAAAGCTGCATGTAAATGAACTGGAAGAGATTCTGGGACAGCCGCGTTTTGCTCCTGAAAAACTCAATCAACAGATTGGAACCGTTACCGGCCTGGCCTGGACCTCAATGGGCGGAGCCACCTTGACCATAGAGGCCAGCCGAGTCCATACTTTAAACCGAGGCTTTAAACTTTCAGGTCAACTCGGTGACGTGATGCAGGAGTCTGCCGGCATTGCCTACAGCTTTATCTCCTCCAATCTGGAGAAGTACAAAGCCGATCCCGAGTTTTTTGATAAAGCGTTTGTGCATCTGCATGTTCCAGATGGGGCCACACCCAAAGATGGACCGAGTGCGGGTATCACCATGGCGACCTCGTTGCTCTCTCTGGCGCGTGATGAGGCGATCAAAACCCCACTGGCCATGACCGGTGAGCTGAGTTTGACCGGCCAGGTTCTGCCGGTCGGCGGGATTCGTGAAAAGGTGATCGCCGCCAGACGCATTGGTATCAAAGAGTTGGTGTTACCGTTTGAAAACAAGAAGGACTATGAAGAGTTGCCGGACTATCTGCAAGAGGGTGTGTCGGCACACTTTGCTAAACATTTTGATGATGTGGCGCGTTTGACCTTTAATATCCGGGCTAAATCGCTGGCGTTAAAAGTGCATAACGCCAAACAAAAAGAGAGTGACAACGCCCCCGCTTCTGCACAACACTGAAACCCAACTAAAAACCTGATGTAGTATTCATGGTTTCCAGCGCTGGCTGGAACCTCTGAATGACCAACAGTGTTGAATTCTGACAGGCCTGATTAACTGTCCAATAAAAAACCTTGGTTAATCCGGCTTCGTCGCCTGCAGTTGATACTGCTCCACCACCCTATCCATCTCCGCATACAGCGGTTGCATATCTGCTAACTCAAGCGTTTCGCCTTTTTTCAGGCGCTCTTCCAGCTTGATCAGAGCTTGACGCATAGACTGCATTTGCAAACTGCCGGTTGCCCCTTTCAACTTATGCAGGTAACTTTTCAACTCGTCCCATTTCTGCTGTTCAATCAAGGCGGCGGTAAAGCCACTCAACCCTTTATGTTCATCATAAAACAGCTGTAAAATCGCTTGCAGTGTCTCTTCAGGCACATCAATGCGATCAGCCAGAGCCGTTAACGCAGCTGAATAGGGGGACGCATTCTGCGAAGCGGCCGCTCCATTCGATACAGCTTGCGCTTGATCGTCCGAGCTGTTCGAATCTTGTTGTTTAACTACCTGTGGAGGTGGCTCAACAGGGTTAGAGTGCGTTAGCGGGTAGTCTGACAGAATCTGATACAGATTTGCCAACTCATAGGGTTTAGCCAAAAAGTCCACCATCCCAGCCTGTTTACAGGCCTGTCGATCCTCCTCCATCGCCGCTGCCGTCAAAGCGACAACAGGAATATCCTGCCACAGTACATTCTGTTTGATTTTTTGGGTGGCCTCTAAACCAGACATAACCGGCATATGCAGATCCATTAAAATCAGATCAACCGGCACCCCCTCTCTGAGTTTTGCAATCGCTTGTTGACCATTATCAGCCAGGATCACCCGCAAACCGAAACGTTTCATCTGTGCGACCACGACCTCCTGGTTGATTTTATTATCCTCAACCAGTAGAACCGACAGGCCTGCTAATTTCTGACGAGCGTGCTGTAACAACTGTGGCGTCATCTGCTCGTGATGATCCTCTTCCAAAGGCTCATTGCTCAAAGTCTTTTTTAAAGGCAGACTGAATGAGAAAGTACTGCCAATTCCCACTCTGCTTTCAACATCAAAATGACCGTGCATCAGATCAATCAGAGTCTGACAGATCGTCAACCCCAATCCGGTGCCACCGTATTTACGGGTAATGGTATTATCAGCCTGCACAAATGGCTTGAACAGCTTACCGAGTTGCGTCTTGGTCAAACCGATACCACTATCCTCAACCGAGAAGGTCACCCAGTGCTGTGAGCCCTGCTGCTTGTAATCCACCTTAAGCTCAATCTCACCCACCTCGGTGAACTTAATCGCATTGCTCAGCAGGTTATTCAGCACCTGCTGAATGCGCAGACAGTCTCCAACCAGATAATCGGGCAGATCCTCATCCACATTCAGCAGCAGACGTAGATTCTTCTCTTCGATATTGTTCGAAAACAGCTCCACACTTGAGTAGATCATCTTATGCGTATCAAAGCGCTCCTCTATGATCTGCAGCTTATTCTCTTCCGCTTTAAAGTGGTCAAGAATGTCATTCAAAATATTCAGCAGTGATTTTGAAGAGCGGCTGACCTTATCAAAATAGGCGCGCTGTTCAGGATTCAGATCAGTTTGCGCAATCACCTCATTCAGACCGACAATGGCATTCATTGGCGTGCGAATCTCATGGCTCATATTCGCCAGAAAAGCACTTTTGGCCTGGTTGGCATTGGCAATTTTATAGTTCTGTTCGAGAATTTTTTTAAAGAAGTTATTATAGCGTCGTGCCGTCAGTAGCA
>CAZNML010000191.1:0-2858 GCA_964574275.1 uncultured Thiosulfatimonas sp.
GAACTTTTCGGACCGGGTAATGCACAACTACCCCTGCCGCCTATGCTGATGATGGATCGCATTACGCACATCTCTGAAGAGGGTGGTGAGTTCGGTAAAGGCCAGATCCGTGCTGAGCTTGATGTGACAGAAGACCTGTGGTTTTTTGAGTGTCACTTCAATGAAGACCCTGTTATGCCAGGCTGTTTAGGTTTGGATGCGATGTGGCAGCTGATTGGTTTCTTCTTAGGTTGGACCGGTGGTCCAGGACGCGGTCGTGCATTAGGTGCGGGTGAAGTTAAGTTCTACGGTCAGGTTCTACCAACGGCTAAGAAAGTTGAGTACGTGATCGATATGAAACGTGTTATCAAGCGTAAGTTATATATGGGACTTGGTGATGCGAAAATGTATGTTGATGGTCGTGAGATTTACAGCGCAACAGATTTGAAAGTTGGTTTATTTACGAATACGGATAGTTTTTAAGTTATGAAAAGAGTCGTTATTACAGGTGTAGGGATTGTTTCCAGTCTAGGAAACAATAAAGAGGAAGTTACCGATTCTCTACGTAACGGACGTTCAGGTATTGTTGCCGCACCCGAGTATAAGGAGAACGGTTTACGCTCTCAGGTACATGGTGCCGTTAAGAATCTGGATTTCAAAGACCATATCGATCGTAAACAGTTACGTTTTATGGGTGATGCCGCTGCGTACTCTTATATCGCGATGCAGCAAGCGGTTGAAGATTCTGGATTGACTGAAGAGCAGGTGTCTAACCCGCGTACCGGTTTGATTGCCGGTTCTGGTGGTGGCTCTAACTCAAACTCAACCCAGGCGGTTGAAGTTGCCCGTGAAAGAGGGGTGCGTCGTGTTGGTCCTTATATGGTTACACGTACTATGGGTTCAACCGTATCTGCTTGTTTAGCAACTCCATTCAAGATTAAGGGTATCAACTACTCAATCAGCTCAGCGTGTTCGACCTCTGCACACTGTATTGGTACGGCGGTAGAGCAGATCCAGCTAGGTAAGCAGGATGTGGTTTTTGCCGGTGGTGGTGAAGAGTTACACTGGACCATGTCTGTTTTGTTTGATGCGATGGGTGCACTTTCTACCAAGTATAACGACACACCTGAAAAAGCGTCACGTGCTTACGATGCGGACCGCGATGGTTTTGTCATCGCCGGTGGTGGCGGAATGGTTGTGGTTGAGGAGCTGGAACACGCCTTGGCTCGTGGTGCTAAGATCTACGCTGAGATCACCGGTTACGGTGCTAACTCGGATGGTTATGACATGGTTGCGCCTTCTGGAGAAGGTGCGGTGCGTTGTATGCAGATGGCTTTAGATACTGTTGAGGGTGATGTGGATTACATTAATCCGCATGGTACTTCAACACCGGTTGGTGATACTAAAGAAGCGGCGGCGATTCGTGAAGTATTTGGCGATAAGTTGCCAAAAATCAGCTCAACCAAATCCATGTCTGGTCACTCTTTAGGAGCGGCGGGTGTGCATGAGTTTATCTACAGTTTAATGATGCTGGATAATGACTTTATTGCACCTTCAATCAATATTGAAAATCTGGATGAGCAGTGTGAAGGCATGCCAATCGTGACGGAACTGATTGAAAACGCGGGTGTAGACCGTATGATGAGCAACAGTTTCGGTTTCGGTGGTACCAATGCATCTGTGGTATTCGAGCGCTATAAAGCTTAAATCTAAAACTGAACAGGCCTGATCAAATGATCAGGTTAAATTCAGCGCATTAAAAAAGCCGCTGTCATCATGAATGACAGCGGCTTTTTTATTGCTAAAATGAAATGCTTCTGTATCAAGCAGATCCTAATTTAGGAACACTTTCGCATCTGCGCCCGGTAAGTTTGGGCGCGTTTGCTGACTTTAGAGGCCACCTTTTTCAGCCATGGCTTTTTGTTGTAGGTTTTACGTTTGAAGCCGCCACGACCCTCATGGTAAGCCAGATAAAGGCTGTAGGTATCCTTTTTGGACAGGCCAAGTTGTTTGTGTGACTGATAGTTGTACCAGCCGATAAAGTCGAGCGCATCATCGACATTGGTGCGGCGTGCACTCCAGCGTCCGGTGGCTTTTTGGTAGTCGTGCCAAGCCGGATCTTGAGCCTGAGCATAACCGTAAGCCGAAGATCGTCTAGGCAGTGGAATAATGCCTAAAAAGTAGGGGCGAGGCGGTTGGGCATCGTGCTGAAAACGCGACTCCTGATGAACAAAGGCCATTAAGATATAACTTGGAATGCCCCAGCGCTTTTCAGAGGCGCGTGCCGCATCGAGCCAGTCATCGTCATACTGATAGATCTTACAGACATTATTATGGGTGTGCTTAGGTGGGTTAGAACTGCAACCCGCCAGTAAACTCAGCGCCAAGCCAACGCCAATAAGGGGTTTCAAAGTAGTGGTTTTGTACATACTCTTAATGCCTATCTGTTATTAACGGTTGCCGTAGTAGAAGTTCTGGCGATGGATCACCCTTTTTTGAGCATCTAACACCTCAAGCGTCCACTCACCCTGCCAGGCACTGGCCATGCGTTTACTTGACCAGGTTCGGTACAGGTTACTGGTTATCTTCAGTGGAATCAATGCCTTCTGCTGATTTTTAAATAGCCAGCGATGGTAGATGGTGCTGTTTTCAGCGCCTTTGATCTGGGTAAAGAAGTAGAGCTGACGAATATGTTTGGGGACGCTTTCACTCAATACCTCAGTGGCCTGTCGATTTTCCACCTTAGGGGTCAGAATCGCCGTCTCGATCGAGATCGGTGAGTCGATCACCTCAGTCATTAACACGCTGGAACTTTCAAGCTCTTGCTGATTCAGGGTCAGGTCCTGACGTTGTGCGCTGGTCAGTAGAGACAGCTCTGT
>CAZNML010000192.1:0-2804 GCA_964574275.1 uncultured Thiosulfatimonas sp.
ACCTTCAACGATTGCTTCAACAGGCACACCATAAGTTTGACCCATATCACCACCGTAGTTATTAATGATTTCTAACCACTCTTCTGGTACGGAAGAAGAACCGTGCATTACGATGTGAGTATCAGGGATACGTGCGTGAATCTTAGCGATCTGGTCGATCTTAAGAACGTCATCAGAAGGCTTAGAAGTGAACTTGTAAGCACCGTGAGAAGTACCAACCGCAACTGCTAGTGCATCAACGTTAGTGTCTTTAACGAATTGAGCTGCTTCTTCTGGATCAGTTAATAGGCTATCCATGTCAAGCTTCTCATCAGAACCGTGACCATCTTCTTCACCCATCATTCCAGTTTCTAGAGAACCTAGGCACCCTAGCTCACCCTCAACAGATACACCACCAGCGTGTGCAATCTTAACTACTTCAGCAGTGATTCCAGCGTTGTACTCGTAAGAAGCTGGAGTTTTCATATCCGCTTCAAGAGAACCATCCATCATTACAGATGTGAAACCAGACTGGATAGCACGTAGACATACGCCAACATCAGAACCGTGATCCTGGTGCATAACAACTGGAATGTGTGGGTACATTTCAACAGCAGCCGCTACCATGTGACGAAGCATTGGCTCACCAGCATACTTACGAGCACCAGCAGAACCCTGAAGGATTACTGGAGAATCACAAGCGTCAGCAGCGCGCATAATCGCACGTACTTGTTCCATGTTGTTTACGTTAAACGCAGGCATACCGAAGTTGTTTTCAGCTGCGTAGTCCATTAATTCACGAAGTGTAATCATCGCCATGTGCGAGACTCCTCTAGTTGGTTTTCAAAAAATTTTTACTATTCTAACAAGCTTTATTAGGCTGTCCAAATAATAATTCTGTTCACAGGGTGTGACATAACACCCTAAGCTCCCAATGCTTAAGGAACTTTAACGATTTCCATGCGGTTAGTTCCGCCCATAACACCTTTTGACTCTCCACGTGTCAGAATCACCAGATCTCCAGACTTAGCAACACCAAACGCTTTGACCTTCTCAAGAATCTTGTTCTGAACCTGATCTTCGCTCAAGTCTGTGTAATCGATTGATGAAGGGTAAACACCACGGAACAGTGTCACTTTACGACGCGTATCCAGGTGCGGAGTTAAGGCGATAATAGGCATACCTGAGCTGATACGCGACATCAGCAACGGTGTATTCCCTGATTCGGTCAGAGCCGCAATACACTTAACACCGAAGTGGTTAGCTGCATACATAGTCGACATCGCAACGGTTTCATCGATGGCTGTGAATGACTCATCAATACGGTGAGTCGACTCACGAGCAGTGCGTGACTTCTCAGCTTCACGACAGATATTACCCATAGTCTGAATTACCAAGCTCGGTGAGTGACCAGTTGCTGTTTCACCAGAAAGCATAACCGCATCAGACCCATCCATAACCGCGTTAGCCACGTCAAACACTTCAGCACGAGTCGGAATAGAGTTATCGATCATCGTTTCCATCATCTGCGTTGCAGTGATGGTCACACGGTTAAGCTGACGTGAACGCTTGATCATCTTCTTCTGTAGAGCAGGCAGCTGTGCATCACCCACTTCGACACCCAGGTCACCACGTGCAATCATAATCACGTCCGAAGCCAGGATAATACCATCCAGAGTTTCATCATCCGCTACCGCTTCAGCACGCTCAACCTTAGAAACGATGCTACAGTTTAGACCCGCTTTAGTTGCTAACGAGCGGCAGTACTCGACATCTTCAGCTGAACGCGGGAAAGATAGAGCAAGATAGTCCGCACCGATTTCAGCTGCTGTGACGATATCTTGTTTGTCTTTATCTGTTAGAGCCGCAGCCGATAGACCACCACCAGACAGGTTGATCCCCTTGTTGTTCGACAGGTGACCACCAACGATAGTGGTGGTATTAACACGCTCACCTTCAACATTATCAACCTCAAATACTAGACGACCATCATCCAATAACAGCTTGTCGCCTGGCTTAACATCGTAAGGCAGGTTCTTGTAGGTCAAACCAACTTCATGCTGATTACCATCATCATTACCAACGGCGTTATCGAATGCGAACTTATCGCCTTTTTCCAAGAAAATTTTATTGTCTGCAAAACGGGCAATACGAATCTTAGGACCCTGTAGATCAACCAGGACACCTACTTCATGATCGTACTTTTCAGCCAGGTCACGTACCGCTTGCGCACGAGCAATATGCTCTTCCGCACTACCGTGTGACATATTAATACGGACTACATCCAGTCCGGCCTGAATCATTTTTTCTAATTCGCCTTCGCGATCCGTAGCAGGACCTAAAGTTGCAACAATTTTTGTTCTTCTTAAACCACTTGGCATCTGTTTTTTTACCTTATTTATAATTTGGAGTTTGTTTACGTCCAAAAAAGATGTCTCGCAAAATAAACTCTGACCCACCAGACAGCCAATCTTTGGCTGGGTATCAAATGTTTACTTACCGAGTCACCCTCTTTGATGGACAAGCTAAAGTAACAAACCTGTATGACATTAAAATTAAAACAAACCCGATTAATAAATCGGGCTGTTTAAACTCACCAGGCCTGATCAATTTGACCAAACCCGACTAAAATCCGTTATTACGAATTATTTTGCAGCTGCAGCTTCTAGCATATCAACTGCTGGTAGTTTTTTACCTTCCAAGAATTCAAGGAAAGCACCACCACCAGTAGAGATGTAAGAAACCTTATCAGCGATATCGTACTTATCGATCGCTGCTAGCGTATCACCACCACCTGCGATAGAGAATGCAGATGATTCAGCGAT
>CAZNML010000193.1:0-2774 GCA_964574275.1 uncultured Thiosulfatimonas sp.
GGTTAAAGACACTCTCGGCACATTGACGCACCGGAAAGATCTTCTGCATGGCATGCAGTGTTTGATGCACCGCCGACGCATTGGGAAAAGGACCGAAATACTTGCCGATGCGGCGTTTGGCGCCACGATGATAACTTAAAGAGGGAAACGACTTGCCGGTTGAGACAAAGATATAGGGGTAGGACTTATCGTCCCTGAACAGAATATTGTACTTGGGTTTGTGGCGCTTGATCAGGGTATTCTCAAGGATCAGCGCTTCACTCTCGGTATCGGTCACCGTCACCTCAATGTAGGCGATCTGCGACACCATCGAGGCGGTTTTGATCTCTTCATGGGACTTTTTAAAGTAGCTGGAAACACGACGTTTCAGATTTTTAGCTTTACCGACATAGATGATCTTACCGCGCTTATTGAACATACGGTAGACACCCGGGCGCTCGGTCAACTGTTTTAGGAACGCCTCAATATCAAACCCCTCTAGCCGCTGCTGCTCGGGTAAATCTGCTCCCTGTGCCGACTGTAATTGATCACTCTCTAGAACTTCCGCAGTTGACTGTGTTTTGTCACGGTTTTGTTGATTATTACTTTCGGTCATCATCTTTTACAGGGTAAAATGTGGGCATTAAATAGTCGTATTATAAAGGATAACAGATGGAACACGATGCGGATAAACACTCAAATACCGATCCTCAGGGCTTTAAACGCCTTGCTGGTGCAGTAGAGTCACTGGTCAAACAGGAGCGCTGGACTCGTCGTTTTGCCAATATTTTAAAGCTGGCTATCGCCGGTTATATTGTGTTTTTTATCTATATTGCCATTGAAAACATGAACAATATCGATGAAATCAACGCGCTCGCCAAAGGCAAAGAGCATGCCGCAATTATCAAAATTGAAGGGCCAATCATGCCGGGTACCCGCATCAGCGCCGAGACCATTAACCCACTGCTGCAGAAAGCCTTTAGCAATGAGGCCAGTAAAGCGGTGATTATTCAGGCGAACTCACCAGGTGGCAGCCCGGTTCAATCTGCTCTGATCAACGATGAAATCGTGCGCCTGAAAAACAAGTATGAAAAACCGGTCTATGTAGTGGTGGAAGATCTGTGTGCTTCCGGCTGCTACTACATTGCCGTGGCCGCCGATGAGATCTACGCCAATAAAGGCTCGATGATTGGCTCTATTGGTGTGCGCATGGACACCTTCGGAGTGACCGGTTTAATGGAGAAAATCGGTATAGAGAACCGCTCCATGCACGCCGGTGAACATAAAGCCTTTATCAATCCGTTTGCTCCGGTTGATGAAGAGGGTCGTCAGTTCTTCCAAGAGCGTGTTTTGGAGCGCACTCACCAACAGTTTATTGAGACCGTTCGTGCCGGACGCGGTGAGCGCATTAAGGAGAGTGAGTTAACCTACAGTGGTTTAGTCTGGTTAGGGGATGAAGCGGTAGAAAATGGCTTGATTGATGGTTTAGCGGATATCGGCAAGGTTACACGTGACATTGTTGAAGTGAAACACAAGCGAGTTTATGAAGCAGAGAAAAGCTTAATGGAGGAGCTGATGGGCGACATCAGTTCTGAAACTGCAGCCAAACTCTCTCTTTATCTGACCACTCTTCACTAGACTGCAAATCTAACAGTTTTTTTCAGGTCGGCGCCCTGCCGGCCTATTTACTATTTAGTGCACTCAACAATTGAGTCATTTCTGCCCAGTAAAAAGTCAATAATCGAACTCAATAGACAGATATCGCGTCGCTCACTGACAGAGGAGTACTGTTGACGATTACGGTTCACTTTGGCGTAATAAGCGCTGTAGCCATCCTCTCTATCCTCGATCAATTCAAGAATAAAGACACAGTACCCTCCCTCCTTTAGATGGAAGTAAAGATTCTGCTTCTGCGCATAGACAAACCACTGATCCTCCTCATTATGAGGATAAAAGCCCTGCCTTAACCTCTCCACCTCCTGATCGGTGTAATTCAGGTTAGCATAGAGCAAACCCTGCTCTCGAGGCATCGGTTTTATTTTAAAGTCATCGCGGGTGGTCGGTTTTAAAGCCAATCTGTTTACTCATTAGAAAATATTAATACATTAAGTAATTCTACTACATTTTAAATAATATAAAAGTTTGTACAACTTATATTAAGCCATAAAAAAACCCCGTCAAATATAGTATTTGAACGGGGTTTTAAAAAAATTTCCCAAAAGGATTCGAATCGATCAGTAACAACGACCAGCCCAACTCTTCAACCGCTTAGGTTTTAGAGCTAAGCTGGTGGCTTTACTAAATATTAAATTCAACCGTCGACTGTGTCGTATTCAACTCTTTAGCCGGAGGGGCAAAGTCAGTCAGCTTAATGCCTGCTACCGCTTCTTTGTACTCATCCAAGCTTGGCGTGCGGCCAAGAATGGTTGACAGCACGACCACCGGTGTTGAAGCCAACAAAGACTCACCTTTCTTCTCAGCTGAATCTTCTACCACACGACCTTGGAATAGACGTGTAGAGGTCGCCATAACCGTATCACCCTTCTCAGCTTTCTCTTGGTTACCCATACATAGGTTACAACCCGGACGCTCTAGGTACATCATATTTTGGTACTGAGTACGCGGTGCAGACTTTGGATCGGCATCGTCAAACTCAAAACCAGCGTACTTCTGTAGGATTTCCCAGTCACCTTCCGCTTTCAGCTCATCAACTATGTTGTAAGTTGGCGGAGCCACAACTAGCGGTGCCTTGAATTCGACAGAACCGTTCTTCGCTTCTAAGTTTCTTAGCATCT
>CAZNML010000194.1:0-2750 GCA_964574275.1 uncultured Thiosulfatimonas sp.
CATATACAGAGCCGGCTCAATCGTCATAAAGCCTAAATCTTTTTTGGTCGAGATTGGCTGATAACGCATACCCACACCGTATGAGAAGTAGGTCCCGTTAATATTGGTATCCAAATTCAAGGTTGAGTTTTCAACATTCATGGTCTGCCAGGCGTAACTCGCTTCCGCAAAGAACGAAGCGTACTCACCAAAACTCTTGCTGGCCATGACTTTTGGTCCGATTTTATAACCGAAGAAATCCGTTGAAGAGGCGATGATATCGGTTGCCGAACCACCATTCACAAACGGCACAGGGGTAGCCGATTCCGAACCGCTCTCTTCATCGCCATCAGCGGTACCATCACCACTGTTTTTAAGGTACGGTGTGGCAATCCCTAAAGAGACACCAAAACCAACGTAATCCTGTGGTCCGCGTTTATAAACGTCGTAACCCAAAGTCACTTGCGCATCAATGCCGGACAACTCATAATCGGTTTCATCCAGCAGCAGGTCGCCACCTAAACCGCTGGAGGTCAAACCGCCGGCACTGTCTAATGACTGCGCGCTGTAGTAAGTCGCCTGATAGTTATAGAACCAGTCGCTTCTAAAAATATTGGCATGCTGCTCTTTTAAAGTATAGGTGGTCACCGGCGAGTTAATCTCAGTCTCCAGCCCTAAAAAACCACCCTGTAAATTCATGTTCCCAGAGCCATATTGAACTTCTGAAGCCCAACTGGATGAGGACATTGCCATAATGCCCGCTATCAATGCTAGGCGCTGAGTTGATCGTATCATCTTTGACATTCCTAAAAAAATTTTATGGAATTATAATATATTTAATGACCATTTAATATGGTGAAATTTCCTAAATACACTTATTTTCAAAAGCTTATGTTGTTTTACGTATTTTAATGGGTCGATTTTCAAAACGCTCAATATTAGTGATTACACTCTAAATCGGGTAAAATAGCTCGTTTAATTTTTTTATATTGCATCAGTAATTTTTTGGAATCCTTGAATGAGTAGTCGTACAGCCCGTCTTCAACAACTTAAATCCCTTCTCCAACAGCGCGTAGTGGTGCTTGATGGTGCGATGGGAACCATGATTCAGAACCTGAATCTGACCGAAGAGGATTTTCGCGGTGCGCGTTTTGCCGACTACCATATGGACATTAAAGGTAATAACGACATTCTAGTTATTACCAAACCGGAGGTGATTCGCGATATTCATCTGCAGTTCCTGCGTCAAGGTGCCGATATTCTGGAGACCAACTCGTTCAACGCCACCACCATCGCGCAGGCCGACTACGATATGCAAGAGTATGTCACCGAGATCAACGTGGAATCAGCTCGCGTAGCTCGTGAAGCCTGTGACATTGCTGAACAGGAAGATGGTAAACCTCGTTTTGTTACGGGTGTTTTGGGGCCAACCAACCGTACCGCTTCTATCTCGCCTGACGTCAATGATCCAGGGTTCCGTAACACCTCGTTTGACGAGTTGGTAACGGCCTACAAACAGGCGACCCGCGCCCTGCTTGAAGGTGGTGCGGACATGATTCTGATTGAAACCATCTTCGATACCTTGAACGCCAAAGCCGCTATCTTTGCGGTTAAAGAGGTCGAGGCCGAGGTGGGTTATGAAGTGCCAATTCAACTATCCGGAACCATTACCGATGCCTCAGGACGTACCCTTTCCGGACAGACCACCGAAGCGTTCTACAATGCCGTGGCACATGCCGAACCATTGTCAGTTGGTTTGAACTGCGCTTTAGGGCCTGGAGAACTGCGTCCTTATGTTGAAGAGTTAAGCCGTGTTTGCGAAACCTATGTCTCCATTCACCCGAATGCCGGCCTGCCGAACGAGTTTGGTGAATACGATGAAACCCCGGAGCAGATGGCAGCGGAAATCAAAATCTGGGCAGAGAAAGGTTGGCTGAACATCATCGGAGGATGTTGTGGAACCACGCCTGACCACGTGCAAGCGATGGCCGAAGCTGCTTTGGCCTTTCCACAGCGCCAACTGCCAGAGATTAAAGTAGCATGTCGCCTATCCGGTCTAGAACCGCTTAATATCGACGAAGACTCTCTGTTCGTCAATGTCGGTGAACGTAACAACGTGACCGGTTCGGCTAAGTTCAAACGCCTCATCATCGAAGAGAACTACGACGAGGCGATTGATATCGCGGTCAAACAGGTGGAAGATGGCGCGCAGATTATCGACGTCAATATGGACGAAGGGATGCTTGACGCCAAAGCGTGTATGGTGCGTTTCCTCAACCTGCTGGCATCAGAGCCGGAAGCGTCTCGTGTACCGATTATGATTGACTCCTCCAAGTGGGACGTTATCGAGGCTGGCCTGCAGTGTATCCAGGGTAAAGGTGTGGTCAACTCCATCTCACTGAAAGAGGGAGAAGAGGAGTTTATCAAACACGCCAAGCTGGTTAAAAAATATGGTGCAGCAGCGATTGTCATGGCGTTTGACGAAGACGGTCAGGCCGACACGCTGGAGCGTAAAATCGAAATCTGTGAACGCTCCTATAAAGTCTTAACGGAAAAAGTTGGCTTCCTACCGCAAGACATTATCTTCGATCCGAATATCTTTGCGGTGGCAACCGGTATTGAAGAGCACAACAACTACGGCTTGGACTTCATCAATGCGGTGACCTGGATCAAACAGAACCTGCCTCACGCCAAGATTTCCGGTGGAGTATCTAACGTCTCCTTCTCGTTCCGCGGTAACAACCCGGTGCGTGAAGCGATTCACTCGGTAT
>CAZNML010000195.1:0-2708 GCA_964574275.1 uncultured Thiosulfatimonas sp.
GGCAACGGTTTTCAACTTACAATTTTCAATCAACTCCTGTCGCTGCTGCTGGGTTAAACTTGAGTCTTCTAAGGATTCAGGCATATAAAGCTGTAGCCAGTCTAACTGCACATCGACACTGTCACTATTTTTAGCCAATAAACTTGCAGAGACCTCTGCGCCAGATAACTTTGCACGATAACCGTCTTCATTCTCACTGACCCAATCAAGCACCAACTCTTTATAGGTGTGTTCAATCAGTTTTAACTCCTCTACCTCTATAGAAGACTCAGACCATACAATACCTTTTAATAAGCCATTCTCACTATCACCATCCAATAGCGGACTGTTCCAGCGTAACCACTCATCCAGATCCAAGTTTTCAACTAGACCCCGAACCGTAACCCCCCCATCCTGGTGCTTCACCTTAGCCACATCGATAGATCCGATCAGGATGGAGCCTTGTGATACTTTCATCTGCTCTGAGCTATTGTCTATCTTTAGATCAAATTTGCTAAATCCAGCCAATTGCCCTTTGATATCAATTTGCTCCTGCGCTGTTGCCAGGTTTAAATCCATCTCCCCTCTTAGGTTTTTATTATTTAATGGCGCCGGCATTAACCAATCCAGCTCACTAGTGTCAAGCTGCGACTTCAAGACTAAACCTTGTTCCGTTGCAGCTTGTAAAGGGATATCAACCTTAACTTTCCAATCTGCTCTGCCTTTTACAACTGCTGGATAATCCAGGTTGACAGCACCGGCCCCTAAAATAGTTGCTGTGCCTTTTTTTGTATCAACATCAAACTTTGCAACTCCCTCTTCAAACTGAGTACGGATATTTTCAGCTTTCACACTCTCTTCCGAAAATTTCAACAGACCTGATACATGTTCAAAGCTAAGATATTCATATAAGGTGACTTGATTATCTTTTAATAGCAACTCGCCATCCAGCTCTACCTCTTTATCCTCGTAACCATTTACCGGAACCCATATTTTCTTGAAGTTTATGCCGAGAGCACCATCAAGACTTAATTTCGACTTGTCTGCAATAAATGACTCCACACCAAGCTTTTTAGGCAGTGGCGTTGTCAGCAGATAGTCAATCACCGAATCTGCCTGACCCTCTGCAGCCGCTGAGATATCAACGGCAATATCACGACTACCCAGCTGCGAAATTAACGCCACAACATTTCTAGCTTCCACCCCTTTTGCCAGCGCCAACTGATCAGATCTCACGGTCAAATCAAAATTAGACCACTCAAGCTGTGCATCAAAGCTCTGTAACTGTGGCCAGTTCGGCTGAAACTGCAAATCAAAGTTCTTGACCGCTAAGCTTCCACCAAAGCGGGTGCTGCCGCTGTCAAAAGGGTAATCATCAAGATCGCCTTTAAAATAGAAACGCCCCTGTCCCACTTCACCAGCAACCAAAGCGGATTTTAACCAGGCCTGCAAATCATCAGTCATCGACTCGTAGGGCAAGTACTGTTTAACCTTATGCACGGTTTTTGCATCAATTTCAGCCTGAATATCAAGTGCGCCACTTAAGTCTCCACGACCACTTACACTAACCGGCATCTGATCCCATAACAGAGAGAGTGACTTTAAAGACCACTGTTGATTTGGAATATCAAGGTCTGCAGAGAATGGCGATTGCAATTCAAAGCTCATTGGCACTTCATGAATCAAGGGGTGCATGACCCAAATCGGACGCTTTGAACTTATCTCCAAGGCCGTATTCTGCTTCTCGATATGCACTCTCTCCGCAGCAATACCGGGAAGATCGGTTACCGGGATCGCCAGTTTATCGATATCCATAGATAAGTTTTCAAAATAGAGCTTTTTGATGACAAGATCTGCCACCACATTATGAATATTGAGCTCTACCGAAGCATCAAACAGTTTGGCCACATTCTCATTTCTGGTAACGGCATGAAACATCGGTTTAAAAGGCGCAATATTGAAACGCTGAGTCTCTATGTGCAGAAACTGCTTAGATACCAGCTTTACTGAAATTGGCGAAACCGTCTGTACATAGTGGTTATCCAGCTGGATATCTTTGAGCAAAAACTGCCAATCCGTTTGACTGCCATCATAGATTTTGGCTTGATTATGCCACTCCAGCCCCACTCCTAAAGATTGAGGCAGCGATTGGCTAGGCACTGGCCACTGTAAATTGTCAGAAAACAGCTTGATATTCAAACTTGACAACAGTGAGTTAGACAGCGCCCCTTTTACACTTGGAATTAGCTGCCCATCGGGAAGAACTTCTTGCCACTTTTTAGGCGTCAGCTTAGCCAAGCGCTGCAGACGAATAGAGTCATAAGCCTGGATACTAAAATCCCCCTGCTCAATCCCCCCGAACAGGTTAGGCAATAACGATGCTTTAAACTGAAAACGTTCACCCTGAAGCACCTGCCCGTGGTGCAAATTAAGATCTGCTGCTAAACTCCAACGTGCGCCTTTAAATGCTTGAAAACGATCAACATTAATCTTCCAGTCCACACCATTTTGATAGATTATTCCGGAGAAGTCCGATACATCGATTTTTTTCCATAAACGACTGATATCAAACTTAGCTGACAACTCTTCAGAATTAAGGGTTAACAGACTGTCATAGGACTGTGAGAGAGTCTCTTCAGAAACAGCGGCGCGATACTCAAGCAGAACGGGCTGCTCTGCAATTAAATGATCCCCCCAACTGACATTGGGGAGAAGAGGAGAAAACAGGT
>CAZNML010000196.1:0-2537 GCA_964574275.1 uncultured Thiosulfatimonas sp.
GGATGAGCTGGAGCAATTTATCCAAACGCTAGACGAGTCTTCTGAAACCGTCTAGTATCTGGCTTGAAATGACTCCTTCTACTGGAATAGGGGGTTTCATTTCTATGGATAGGATTTTGTCCAAGTTTTCAAAGTAGGTTTCCGTAATTTACCAGGCCTGGTAAAAGCTCAAGTGAATTTTAGGCATAAAAAAACCTCGCATGGCGAGGTTTTATTTTTTTAAATAATTAGAATTTTTGCTGCAAATTCTAGGCGGCTGGCTTTCGAGCATCGGAGTGTATAGAGCATACATGAGAAGCGCAGAAAGTCAGCCAACAACGAAGTTGCGCAAAAAGGCAATTATTTAGCGGCTGTGTATAGCTCTGAAACCTTATCCCAGTTAACCACATCCCACCAAGCTTGCATGTAAGCCGGGCGCAGGTTCTGGTAACGTAGGTAGTATGCGTGTTCCCAAACGTCCAAACCTAGGATTGGTGTTCCTTTGGTTTCGGCAATGTCCATTAGAGGGTTGTCCTGGTTTGGTGTAGAAGAGATCTCCAGTTTGCCGTCAGCAGATACCGTTAGCCAAGCCCAACCAGAACCAAAGCGGGTTGCACCGGCCGTGTTGAACTGCTCTTTCATTGCATCGAAGCTGCCGAATGTTGCATTGATGTCATCTGCTAGAGCACCTGTTGGTGCACCCATGCTGTCACCTGTCATTACATCCCAGAAGAATGAGTGGTTCCAGTGTCCCCCACCGTTGTTACGAATCGCTGGCGGTAGCGTACCTGCTTTGGCCATCATCTCTTCAAGAGACATATCAGCCATCTCTGTATCGGCAATCGCGTTGTTCAGGTTAGTGATATAGGTGTTGTGGTGCTTAGTGTGGTGAATTTCCATTGTGCGAGCATCAATAGAAACTTCTAAAGCATCGTAATCATAAGGTAGGTCAGGAAGTGTAAATGCCATGATGGTTCCTTGTATTTTATATTAGGGCTTAAAACACTCTATTGTATTCACAAAAGCGCGTTTGTAAATAGTTGAGTGTTTTAATCGGGTATTATGCGGTATCAGAGCTTTAAAAAAGCGCTTAGAAGATGTTATCCAGTCTTTCTGGCGGTGGGGCTATGTCACTGAACTTTTCCGTCTCATTCGGTGGCATCTGCATAAAAAAGCCTTTGCTGTTTAATGCTTCAATGACGGTCGCGCTGTCTTCGCGCGCTAACTTTTTTTCAGGTGACAGTTCAAAGTCAATCACGTGTTTCGGTTCACCGAAAATAACCAGTACCTCTTTTGGCAGTTTTTCTAACCCATCGTCTTGCGGAACATAGAGGTAAAGTTCATCTTTTTTAGGGCTTTTGTAAACGGATACATTCACGGTTGTCATAAAGTTCTCTTAAAAAATGTCTTAATAAATTGCGCTTATTATAACAAAAAACAGACGCTGAAACGCTTGACCTTAAATCAGTGATTCCTTATCCTTGTAGGGTTTTGAATTAAAAAAGTGGATTAGACATGATGTTAGGCAACAAAGTTACGGTCTTTAGTGGAACAGGTTATATTGGTCGCGAAGTCGTCAATGCGTTATCTAAAGCGGGCTATGAAGTGAAGTTGTGTGTGCGTCGTCCAGAGCGTTATCGTGATTTTGCTCTTTATACGGGGACCAAAGTGGTGACTTTGACCTCCTATGATGAAGCGGAGCAGCTGGATGCGGTTTTGGCGGGTACAGATATTGTTGTCAATTTAACCGCTGATCGCACTAATGGAACCGAGATGGTTGCCGTTGCCGACCTGGTACATGTTAATCAGAAGATTAAGCAGGCTGCTGAACACGCGGGTGTGAAGCGTGTATTGAGTCTTTCACAAATTGGGGCTTCTGCTAACCAGGAGTCCAATGAGTTCCTATGCAAGTTGGGTGAGTGCGACTCAATTACTCATGCAACGGCAAGTGCCGATGCGACCATCTTCAGAGTCAGCCTGGTGATTAGTGAGAATGACGATACCACACAGCGTTTTGTTAACCAGTTGAACCGCATGGATCTATTGATGGTGGCTAACGGTGAAACCGTTGTCCAGCCGATTGCCGCAAAAGACCTGGCGCAAGCGATGGTTAATAGCATTAACAGCGCAGATACCTTTGGTCAAAAAATTGAGGTTGCCGGGGAAGAGCGTTTGACCCTGAAAGAGTTGGGTGAGCTGGTGGCTGACTTGATGCAGAAAGAGGCACTGGTATTCCCGATGTGTCGTTTAAACGCTAAAATTATGGCGATGTTTGGCGCTTTTGCTCCGGTTGCTTCGGTGTCCGCCACACAGTTGGTGATGTTGAAAGAAGATATGATCTCGGAAGCCGATTTTGATACTCAGTTCGGCTTTGCACCAAGCAGTCTGGAATCCATTATTTCGGTCTATGCGGCACCACACCATATTCGCGAACGCTATAATTACTATCGTAAGGAAGCGAAGCGCAATGTGGAAGAGCTGGTATAAAGCGAGTGTAATTGCGAATCAAAAGGCCGTCATTATTGACGGCTTTTTTGTTTATAGAAGAGATAGGTTAA
>CAZNML010000197.1:0-2508 GCA_964574275.1 uncultured Thiosulfatimonas sp.
CCACGGATATGCGCCGTTCATTTAATGGGCTCTCGGCCATGGTGCGCAACCTTCTCGTAAGCGGTCATCCCAGCACGTCTAGCCACAGCAGATATATCAGCTAAAAATTGAGAGCAACGATTCTTAATGGAGCTGATGTATGACCCGAGTGTACCGTAGCCGTGAGCAGTGGCTGCAACTGATAGAGCTGTTTCATGCTGGCGATATGAACCCCACCAACTTTTGCCGCTCTCAGCAAATAAGCCTCTCTTCTTTTTATCACTGGCGTAAAGAGTTCACTTCGCCTGAGGCAGAGGCTGAGCCTCAGCCGTTGTTTGTTGATATCACGCCATCTCCATCTCAGGCGGCAGCTTGGGATATCGAATTGGAGCTCGGCCCATCAGTGGTGCTTCGGATGCGCCGCTCATGCTAACGCTCAGTGGGGAGAACCGAATTTGGCTTTGCACTCAACCCACGGATATGCGCCGTTCATTTAATGGGCTCTCGGCCATGGTGCGCAACCTTCTTAAGCAAGACCCGCTCTGTGGTGACTGGTTTGTGTTCATTAATCGTCGCCGAACTCAAATGCGTGTGCTCTATTATTCGACTGGCGGATTTGCACTCTGGGGAAAACGCTTAGAGCAAGGCACGTTTAGTCAGCTTCATAAGGAGCAATTAACACTCAGTGAGTTAATGCTGTTAATCGATGGTATTGACGTCAAAACGGTGAGAAAACGACGGCGTTATTCGCGGAAAAAAGTTGATTAAAACCGAGTTTGAAACCAGCAAAACTCCCCATCTGAACTATACTTTATCCAACTTAAACAAGAGGATAACCACTCAGTGACACTCCAGGAAGCAGGCGAAATGATAACCCAGCTCACCGCGCAAAACGCGGAGCTTGCGGCGCATAATCGTCAGCTTCAAAGTCAGCTCGACTGGTTCAAAAAGCAGCTTTTTGGCCAAAAGTCTGAGCGTCGTATTGAGCAGAATCCTCATCAACAGAGCTTGTTTGAGGACCTCCCTCCTGCGCCAGCGCAAGAGAAGGTCACCATCACGTACACGCGAACTAAAGGCCCAAAAGAACGCGGTGACAGCGTGACGGACTCAGGGCTGCGTTTTGATGAAACTGTTCCCGTTAAAACTATTCACCTTAAAGCGTCTGAGCTCGAAGGCCCTGATAAAGACCACTTTGAGGTCATTGATGAAAAAGTGACGCACCGCTTAGCCCAGCGCCCAGCCAGTTATGTGGTCTTAAAATATATCCAGCCAGTGGTTAAAGATAGACGCAGCCAAACGCTTAAGACGCTAAGCACCCCGAATGCGCTTTTTGAAAAGAGTGTGGCGGATGTCAGCTTTGTCGCGGGGTTATTGGTGGACAAGTTCCAATACCATCTTCCTCTGTATCGCCAACATCAACGCTTACTTCAAAACGGCATCACGTTAGCACGCAGTACGCTGACCAACTTGGTCTTACGCAGTATTGAGCTTTTAGAACCTATCTACCAAGCCCAATGGCAAAGTGCTTTAGAGAGTCGCGTTCTGGCCATGGATGAAACGCCCATCAAAGCTGGACGCAGTAAGCCTGGCAAGATGAAGCAAGCCTATTATTGGCCGGTGTTAGGGGATAAGGATGAAATCTGCTTCGCCTTCTCCCCATCACGAGGCGAGAAGGTGGTTCAAGAACTGCTCGAAGGTTATGAAGGGGTGCTCTTAACCGATGGTTATCAGGTCTATCAACGCTATGCCTTAGAGAGAAACATAGAGCATGCCCAGTGCTGGGTGCATGCGCGGCGTTACTTTGTGAAAGCCAAAGGGTATGACCCCGCCGCTGATGAAGCCTTGGAGCTGATTGGCCAACTTTATCACATCGAAAAACAGTTACGGGAGCAGCAACCGCCCCCCGATGACGTGTTGGCGACGCGTAAAAAACGGAGCGCACCGCTTGTGGACGAGTTCTTTGCCTGGTGCCAGGTGCAGTGTCAGCGTCTGGACTTACTGCCTAAAGACCCACTTGCCAAAGCGCTCAACTATGCCCGAGAGCGAGAAACCGCCTTGCGTGTCTATCTCAATAATCCCGATGTGGTCATGGACACTAATGCTCTGGAGCGAGGGCTGCGCGTTATCCCCATGGGCAAGAAAAACTGGCTGTTCTGCTGGAGTGAAGTCGGCGCTGAGGCCGTGGGCATTATCCAAAGCTTGCTCGTCACTTGCCGTATGCATGATGTCGACCCGTATGTTTACCTCGTTGATGTGCTCCAGCGAGTTTCCCTTCATCCGGCCAAGGATGTGGCAGAACTTACACCTCGCCGGTGGAAAGAGAAGTTCGCAGACAATCCTATGGTCTCAGATTTAGATAGGTAGGGTAAATAGCGGTCTAGGATGACCGCTTACACTGCTGATGAGTTAATAAATGAATTGAAAAAGTTTAAACAGGCACGAGACACCTGTAAGCAGCCACCCAATGAATAATAGCTATCAAATTGTGTATGCTACTACAGTACATATATGAGTAAATTTTAAGCAACA
>CAZNML010000198.1:0-2504 GCA_964574275.1 uncultured Thiosulfatimonas sp.
CCGTGAAGGTGGACGTACTGTTGGTGCGGGTGTTGTTGCTAAAATTATCGACTAAGATAGTTCTGCAATAGTCTTGCACAAAGCAAAAAGGGGGTGTATAATCCCCTTTTTTTGCGACACTTTACAGGGGTATAGCTCCAATTGGCAGAGCACCGGATTCCAAATCCGGGTGTTGGGGGTTCGAATCCCTCTACCCCTGCCACATTCATAACGACCTGCATTTTTTAAATGCGGGTCGTTTTTATATATAGCTAGTAGGTTATGAGTAAACAAATTCAAGAACAGAAAGCATCAAATCCTCTTGATACAGCAAAGCTATTGTTGGCTGTTGCGGTATTGGTAGGTTCAATTGTCGGTTATTACATCTATGAAGAGATGCATGCAGTAGTGCGTGTTTTGGGTGTGCTGGCCGGTGTTGCTATCTCAGCATTTATTTTGTATCAAACTGAAATTGGTCGTGGGTGGTTTCACTATCTAACGCATGCTAAGAAAGAAGTAAGACAGGTTGTTTGGCCAACGCGTCAAGAAACGACTCAAATGACTCTGATTGTATTTGTCGTAGTCATTATCATGGGGATTTTCTTCTGGTTGGTTGATATGTTCTTTTTATGGGCAGTGCAGTTGTTAACAGGACAAGGTGGTTAAGATGGCAAAAAGATGGTATGTCGTTCATGCTTACTCTGGCTATGAGAAAAAAGTACAAAAAGCGATTGTTGAATACGCTGAACGTGCAGAGTTAATGGATCAGTTCGGTCAGATCTTAGTGCCTTCTGAAGAGGTGGTTGAGATTCGTGACGGAAAGAAGCGTACCAGCGAGCGTAAGTTCTTCCCTGGTTATGTTCTGGTTGAGATGGAGATGACGGAAGAGTCATGGCACTTAATTAAAAGTGTTCCTCAGGTAATGGGCTTTATTGGTGGTACCAGTGACCGTCCAGCGCCGATTACTCAGAAAGAAGTTGATCGCATTCTGCAGCGTGTTGAAACAAGTGTTGATAAGCCACGTCCTAAAGTTATCTACGAGCCAGGTGAAATGGTTCGCGTTATCGATGGTCCATTCAAGGACTTCGAAGCGGTGGTTGAAGGCGTGGATTACGAGAAAAATAAACTTCAAGTATCTGTACTGATTTTTGGTCGTTCTACTCCGGTAGAGCTTGAGTTTACTCAAGTAGAAAAGAATTAATAGATATTTGGTATTAACCCACTGGGAAGCCTAACGGCGTTATACCCATAAGGAGAAAAAGATGGCTAAGAAAATTGATGCCTATATTAAGTTGCAAGTACCTGCTGGTGCTGCAAACCCTAGTCCACCAGTTGGTCCTGCTCTAGGTCAGCACGGTGTTAACATTATGGAATTCTGTAAAGCATTTAACGCTCAGACTCAAAGTCTTGAAGCTAAGATGCCGGTTCCAGTTGTAATCACTGTATACAACGACCGTAGTTTTACGTTCATTACTAAGACTCCTCCTGCTTCAATCCTTTTGAAGAAAGCGGCTGGAATTAAGAGCGGTTCTGCTGTTCCTAACGTAAACAAAGTTGGAACAGTTACTCGTGCGCAATTGGAAGAGATTGCAAACATTAAGATGGCTGACTTAAACGCTAACGATCTTGACGCTGCAGTAAACATTATTGCTGGTTCTGCTCGTTCAATGGGTCTAGTGGTAGAGGGTTAATAAGATGGCAAAACTAACTAAGAAACAAAAAGCATACGCTGATCGTATTGACCGTAACGCTTCTTACGATGTTGTAGAAGGTCTTAACATTGTTAAAGATCTAGCAACTTCTAAATTTACTGAGTCTGTTGATGTTGCAATTCGTTTAGGGATTGATCCTCGTAAATCTGACCAGGTTGTACGTGGTGCGACAGTAATGCCTAACGGTACTGGTAAAGATGTACGTGTTGCAGTGTTTACTGGTGAAGCTAACCAGGCAGCTGCAAAAGAAGCGGGTGCGGACTTCGTAGGTATGGATGAGCTGGCAGCTGAGATCAAAGGCGGAATGATGGACTTTGACGTTGTTATCGCTTCTCCTGACGCGATGCGTGTTGTAGGTATGCTTGGTCAGGTTTTAGGGCCACGTGGTCTTATGCCTAACCCTAAGACTGGGACTGTAACACCAGATGTTGTTGGTGCAATCAACAACGCTAAAGCTGGTCAGGTTCGTTTCCGTGCTGATAAGGCAGGTATTATCCACGCTGCAATCGGTACGGTTGAATTTGACGCTGACAAGCTAAAAGAAAACTTAAATGCATTAATGGAAGACCTAAACAAAGCGAAGCCTGCTTCTGCTAAAGGAACTTACATTAAGAAAGTGACTATCTCTTCTACAATGGGTCCAGGCCTGGTAGTTGATCAGTCATCACTATAATGGTGGTTGCACCATATAAGGTGCAGGCACTATTTGCGAATTGGGACTCCTTAAATCTTAAATGGTTAGAAGTGAGCGCTCATCGCAGACCGTAGGTGAATACAGAGCATGTATTCTTAATAGTTACTAAGCCTACGTAG
>CAZNML010000199.1:0-2475 GCA_964574275.1 uncultured Thiosulfatimonas sp.
TAATGATTCAAAGCGGAATCCAAGTTTTCGAAAACAGTTTCAAGCTCACCATACTCTAAAAAATCTTCATGCGCTTTCATAATACGCGGGTGATCTGTGCCATCAACATTATCACCAATCAATAACTCTTCATACAGTTTCTCACCTGGACGCAAACCTGAGTAGTGAATTTCAATGTCGCCCTCACCAGCATCATCCATGACATCCAGTCCAGACAAGTTAATCACTTTGCGGGCGAGTTGATCTATCTTCACCGGCTCACCCATATCCAATACAAATACATCGCCGCCTGTCCCCATAGAGCCGGCCTGAACAACCAATGAAGCAGCTTCAGGGATTGTCATAAAATAACGGGTAATCTCTTTGTGAGTAACCGTAACCGGCCCACCCTCAGCAATCTGTTTTCTAAACAGAGGAATCACCGACCCTGATGAACCCAGAACATTTCCAAATCGAACCATCACAAAACGGGTATCAGCATATTTAACTTGCAAAGCCTGCAACGCCATCTCTGCTAAACGCTTACTCGCCCCCATCACATTGGTCGGACGCACGGCTTTATCAGTTGAAATTAACACGAAGTTCTCAACACCACACTCAGCGGCTGTTCTAGCAGCAGTGTGCGTCCCGAAAGCATTATTGATAATGCCCTCCTGAATATTATGCTCAACAATAGGTACATGCTTATAAGCCGCCGCATGGTAGATGGTATTGATCGAGTAGTTTTTTATAATACGACTTAACTTCTTGTCATCCAATACACTGCCTAAAACCGCAATCAGTTGCGTGCCATTGCACTCTTTTGAGTTCAGCAGTTCTCGTTCAATACTGTATAGGGCAAATTCACTTAACTCATACAAAACCAAAGTCTTTGGCTTCTGGCGCAACACTTTACGACACAGCTCAGAACCGATTGAGCCCCCAGCACCACTAATTAATACATTCTTATCAGTAATACACTGAGATAGCAGTTCAGCCTGAGGGGGGACAGGATCGCGTCCCAAAAGATCTTCAATATCGACCTCACGGATATCAGAGAAAGAGACCTTGCCGGCAACAATTTCATCGATTCCTGGCAGAGTAGAAACCTTGACGTGATAGGGCTCTAGCCACTCTATTATCTGTTTACGTTTGGACGCAGAAATGGAGGGAATGGCAAGAAATATTTCTGAGATGCCATAATCATGAATAAGGTCTTCAAGCTGCTCACGCTTATACACTCGAACTGAGGCGATCTCATGCTTCTGCAAGGTCTTATCATCATCGATAAACCCCATCACTTTCACATTCGGCATTTTGCTGATTGCGCTAAGCAACTGCTTACCAGAATTACCTGCACCAAAAATCAGTACTCTTTTACGGTCAAACTGTTCTCTATTCGCCAAACCTTCTGAGAGATACCAACGCGCCAAAATACGCGTACTGGAAATATAGAATAACGCTAATAACCAAGTAATCACAATCGCAGATCTTGGAAACTTTAAGTCCAGCATAAAAATAGCGGCGGCCCAAAGCACCAGCGTCAATGACACAGCATTTAATACCGTAATGGCAAACTTATGACCAATATAACGAATAACCGTTCGATACAACCCTTGCTTGATAAAAACAGGAAGCGCGAGAACCGACAATAATATAATGGCTGGTACATATTCAGTGACTGATGCAGGCTCACCTAAACGTAGCCAAATGGCTAAAATTGCCATTAAACTTAACCCCAAAACATCAATTATGATCGAGATTAAGCGTTTATTAAAACGTGATAAAGATAATAAAGACCGAGCAAGTTTCATCAATTTTTTACCCTATCCCCTGCTCCCTTACCGATAACAGTCAACCAGATATAATGAAAATAGTTCTTAACACTCATAGAGTCAATCATCTTCGCATCGGTTTCTGCTAATAACTCCGGGGTAGACATATCAATCTCATTAACCTGAGCTAACCCGGTGATACCTGGGCGAACTGAAAAAACACACTTCTTCTCACGAGCTTCAGTTAACTCTTGTTGATTAAACAATCCAGGTCTAGGTCCCACCAAACTCATCTCCCCTTTAAGCACATTCCATAATTGTGGAAGCTCATCTAATTTTGTCCTACGCAAGAAATGCCCAAATTTTGTAATTGATGAGGTACTAGCTAAATGCGATGCAACAGAAGCAGTATCTTTTTTCATGGTGCGAAATTTGACCAAAGTAAAGGGTTTTTGATTGCGCCCAACACGTTCTTGACGAAACAGGGGGGGACCTGTGTCAAACAAACCAAGCACATACAGAGCAAACAAAAGGGGAGAGCCTAAAATCAGACCAAAGAATGAAAAAATTATATCTAATAAGCGGATCACAAAAATTACCTAAATTACTGAAAGCACCAAAACCACTTCTATCTACTAAACCATTAACAAGCATTTTTGGCAAATATAAACCTGTTATTGTCCCCGTGGGAGCCAACCTCGCTCCAATTCTGCCATTTTGG
>CAZNML010000200.1:0-2352 GCA_964574275.1 uncultured Thiosulfatimonas sp.
GTATCGATGCTGTTTAAGTCCAGCCATGGAATCGACTCTAGTTGTTGTTTGAGTTGCTGGTTTTGTTGCTGGGGTAAAAAGCTCAGGATCTGCCATTGGACCTGAGTCTTATCTGAGCTCTGTCGTTCAGCTTCGGCGCTGAGCCAGTGTTCGAATAAAGCGGCGATATCGCCATCAAAACACCCCGGCAGCCCCAGATCGCTGGCCAGTCGATTGGCAATGCGCCAGTCTTCAAGCAGTGAGCAGCTGCCAATGGCTTCAAAGGGCAAGTCAGACAACATAAATTGTGCCGGTTTGACCGCAAAGGGAAAGCCGGCTGAGGCGTGTAGCAGTGCTAAATGATTGAATGGCGTGCCTTTGAGTTGTCGACCGACATAGAACAACGGGCCGATGCCCAGATCACTCGCCAGCATCAGAGTCGGTTTTTTGCTGTCAAAAGTCAGTTTGCCACAACAGGCATGCAGTGTCAGATTGGACTCGGTTTGCAGTAAGGCTTCATCAATCGGCTGCTGGCTGAGCAGCTGCAGTTTTGGAAATTGATAGTCAAACAGGCTTAGCGGCTGTGTGGGCGCGGCCTCCAATGCATACACTGCGTGCAGTTCCTTAAGCTGGGTGAACAGCTCAACTGTGATCAGCCAGTAGCCGCCCGTTTGCGCGGCTTGGCTGAGGTTGTGAGCTTGAATAGCTGGTGCGATCGACATGGTTTCCAGCAGTGGTTAAAGCATCGGGTTGCGGTAAACCGGACGTCCCTGGAAAAAGGTCTGCTCAACCTGTCCGGTAAACTCCCAGCCGATAAACGGTGAGTTTTTACCTTCACTGCTCATATTGCCGGCCTCCAGTGCCCAGGTGGCATTGGGATCAATAATGCTGAAGTCCGCCGAGTTACCCTGCTCTAAATTACCGATATTCAGGCCGAGAATATTGGCTGGGGCTTGTGTGACACTGCGCACGGCGGTCATCAGATCCAGGTTATATTCGTGCACCAGCTTTAATAGCAGAGGTAGCAGGGTTTCCAAACCACTTATCCCGGGTTTGCTCTCTCCGAAAGGCAGCAGTTTATCGTCCTTTTCTAATGGGGTGTGGTCACTGACCACCGCATCAATGATGCCCATTTTCAGCCCCATTTGCAGCGCCTGTTTATCTTCCATGCTGCGCAGCGGTGGAGAGACATGAAACAGACTGTTAAAGCCAAGCACATCCATCTCTGACAGGTGCAGCTGGTGGATAGCGACATCACAGGTTACCGGCAGACCGCGTTTTTTGGCCTCGGCAATCATTTCGATGGAACGGGCGCTGGAGAGTTGAGAGAAGTGGGCACGAATACCGGCCTCTTCGACCAGAATCAGGTCACGTGCCAAGGCGCTGGTCTCTGCAGAGACCGGGTTGGCCGGCAAGCCTAAACGTGAGCTGACCGGACCGCTGTGGGCAACGCCTCTGTTTTTTAGTTGTTGATCTTCACAGCGTAGCATGACCACCAGATCCTGCCCAACGGCATACTCCAGCGCATTTTTCATATTCATCGAGTTCTGAATTGGCTGGTTGGCTTGGCTTAAGGCCACACAACCGGCCTGTTTTAAAGAGAACATGCCACTTAAACGCTCACCCTCTAAGCCCTGGGTCAAAGCACCAACCGGCATAACAAACGCGGTCGCGGCCTGACGGGCACGACGTTGGATCAGCTCGGTGACCGCTTGTGAGTCATTCACCGGCGTGGTGTCGGGTGGGCAGCACAGGCTGGTGATGCCACCGGCGACCGCTGCTTTGGTTTCAGAAGCAATATTGCCGGCGTAGTTATTGCCCGGCTCACCTAAACGTGCCTGCAGATCGACCAGGCCTGGTAGAACCCATTTGCCGGTCGCATCAATCTCCTGATCGGCGGTAAAACCTTCCGGGGCTTGATCGCCAATACCGGCAATGCGGCCACGCGCCATATAGAGGTTGGTGACCTGATCCAGGTTTTGGCTTGGGTCAATGATTCGAGCA
The DNA here is from genome assembly GCA_964574275.1 of uncultured Thiosulfatimonas sp. GTDB lineage: Bacteria > Pseudomonadota > Gammaproteobacteria > Thiomicrospirales > Thiomicrospiraceae > Thiomicrorhabdus. The sequence goes on from CAZNML010000200.1 coordinate 1,984, forward strand.
TTGTTGATGGCTAAACGCATTAGTCTTGCTCCTCAGTTTGTTGTTCTAACTCCAATGAGGCCTGCTCAGATTGGTGCTGCGCCAGCTGGGCGGCGTTACTCATAATAATGGCCATCACCGCCATACGTACGGCGATACCGTAGGTTACCTGCTGCAGGATCACCGATTGCGGTCCGTCGGCGACGGCCGAGTCGATCTCGACCCCGCGGTTGATCGGGCCGGGGTGCATGACAATGGCATCCGCTTTGGCCAGCGCCAAACGTTTCTCGGTCAAGCCATAGAGTTTAAAGAACTCCTTTTCACTCGGAATCAGCGCGCTCTGCATGCGCTCATTTTGCAGACGCACCATAATAATGACATCAACATCAT
>CAZNML010000201.1:0-2335 GCA_964574275.1 uncultured Thiosulfatimonas sp.
TGGCAGAAAGTCGGTCTGCCCTACTTTCCCAAACTGGTCAGCTCGGTGCCTTACAGCCCGGTGACTGGGCCACGTCTGCTGATTGACCCCAAACTCAGTGCGACGGAAAAACAGCAATTGTGGCAGTTGATGCTGCAGCAGGTTCAGCAATTTGCGTTGCAGCACGGTTTTAGCGGTTGGCACTGCCTGTTTGCCAACCAGGATGAACAGGCCTGGTTAAATCAACAGTCGCTCTATATTCGGCATGACTGTCACTTTCACTGGTTTAATCAAAACTATCAGCAATTTGATGACTTTCTGGCGCAACTGACGGCCAAAAAACGCAAAAATATTCGTCAGGAGCGCAACAGTCTGCAAAAATCCGGCGTGACTTTACGAGTACTGGACGGCCACAGTGCGACCGAAAAGGATTGGGCCGATTTTGCCTTTTTCTATCACAAAACCTTTACCGAAAAATGGAGTACCCCGACGCTGAATGAAGGTTTTTTCAAGGCGGTGGCGCAAGCCATTCCTGAGCAGGTACTACTGGTGTTAGCCGACGATCACCACGGTGAGTGTGTGGCAGGTTCACTGATGTATCGCAGTGATCAGGTGCTGTATGGACGCCACTGGGGTTGCCGCCAACAGATCAAGAACCTGCACTTTGAAGCCTGTTATTACCAAGGTATTGAGTACGCCATTAAACACGGATTACAGCGTTTCGAGCCGGGTGCCGGTGGTGAACACAAAATTGCACGTGGCTTTATTCCAGTTAGGACCGAATCGTCGCACTGGCTGGCACCCAACCCTTTTGATCAGGGTTTGCAGCACTTTCTTGCCGAAGAGGCCAAGTTGATTGAGCAGTACTATCTGGAAAACCAGCTGCATAGCCCGTATAAACAGGCCACAATCAACAGCGCTCACTGAACAGGCCTGCTCTGTCTATCATAAAATTCATAATTAAATTTTTCTATAGCCATAAGGGCACTGCTCTTTATGCAATCGTGTATAGTTATTTTGACTTATCAAAACAATACTATTTGAGGAGAGCAACATGAAATCCATCTTTAAGCCTGCCCTGCTTGCCATCACTTTAGGAAGCTTTGCCCTTTCGGCACCGACCGTCAGTTTTGCCGATCACCACGCAGACAAAGCCACCAAAGCTGAAAACCCGGCAGCAGCAATGAAACACTCCCCTGAATTTATGAAACAGTTGGCGCACGCCAGTTTCTTGCCGAATATCATGAAACACCTCAAAAAAAACCAGAAGTCGCTAGAGATCAGCGATGAGCAGATGAAAGCTCTAAATAACTATCATCAACACAATGCTCCTAAGACGCACAATATGGTTAAAGCGGTGATGGAGTTAGAGAAGAAAGCCCACCAGATGGCTTTGGATAACTACCCGCCAGAGATGGTGATGGATGTTGGCAGCAGCTCAATTCAGGCACGCCATGATCTGATGATGGCGAAACTGAGATGCCGTGACTTTGTTAAGGCCACCTTGAAGCCTGAGCAATATAAAAAGGCGTTAACCAGCTATAAATAAAATACTGAAATAGCACACTGCAATAACGTGCTTGTCAGCCCACAAAAAAGCCCGGCATCAAAACCGGGCTTTTTTATAACGGCGATCAGCCGCGTTACTGGTTTTCAGGAAGCACCAGATTCAACTCTAACACTTCAAAACCGTTGGCTTCGTCCACCGAGATCTGCAGTTTATCCTGGTCGATCTCGACGTATTTAGCAATCACCGCCAGAATCTCTTCACGCATCTTCGGTAGATAGTCCGGTGCGTGACGCTCTGAACGTTCGTGCGCCAATAAAATCTGCAAACGATCTTTGGCGAGATTCGCAGATTTCTTTTTACGTTGACCCAATAGGTAATCGAGTAATGCCATAGTTCACCCCCTTACTTACCAAAGAGCTTCGACAACAGCCCTTTCTTTTCAACATTGATAAAGCGGTGCTCAAGCTCTTCACCTAAGAAGCGTTCCACAATATCAGAATACGCCTGTGCCGCTGCAGAGCCTTCCTCCATAATCACTGGAGAACCCGCGTTAGAAGCGTTAAGAACATCCTGCGACTCCGGCGTGACGCCTAGCAGTTTCACATTCAGCAGGTCAATCACATCTTCAACCGACAGCATCTCACCCGCATCGACTCGCTCCGGGTTATAACGGGTTAGAATCAGGTGTTCCGAAATCGGCGCTTCACCGTTTTCCGCACGCTTCGATTTCGCCTGCAGAATGCCCAGAATTCGATCGGAATCACGTACCGAAGAGACTTCCGGGTTAGTGACAATCAAGGCTTCATCGGCAAAATACAGTGCCAGCTGCGCGCCTTTCTCAATTCC
>CAZNML010000202.1:0-2322 GCA_964574275.1 uncultured Thiosulfatimonas sp.
GCATCAATACAGTCGTTAAAGTCCGGATCAATACTGAAGTCGATAAAACGACAGCCCTTGTCATCACACACTTCGGCGTACTGTTTAAACAGGGTCGGTACCTTGACGCCTTCGGCATCCAGCAGTGCATTGAGTTTTTTATAACTGGTTTTGTAGTCACCGCTAAAGATGTGCTCGGCGATTTTTCGATTCTCAGGCTGGATTCTCACCGGGCGTTTGGCGAGCGCCAGATCCTGATGAGAGCCAAACTGCTGGTTATAGAAGCCGATAATCAGCTCTTTGGCATTTTGCGGGTAGGCCGCACTTAACGAGACCGGGCCAAACAGGTATTTGATCTCCGGGTGTTGCGCCACATAAGCCCCTATGCCGTACCACAGATAATCCAGACTGCGTTTGCCCCAGTAGCGAGGTTGCACAAAACTGCGTCCGAGCTCAAGGGCATTGGGCAGGTAGTCATTGATCTCCTGTTTCAGGTCAAACAGCGTGTGGCTATACAGGCCCTGAATACCGTGCTGTTTGACAATGTGACGGCACTCGCCGATGCGGTAAGCGCCGACAATCTCCAGGTCGTCCTCATCCCATAACACCAGGTGGCGGTAACGCATATCATACTCATCAAGATCCATGGGCGCTCCGGTGCCCTCTTCGACAGTGCGGAAAGTCAGCTCACGCAAACGCCCGATCTCATGCATTACTGCGGAGTCATCCTCAAAGTCGTATAGATAGATCTTTTTGCCGTCCTGCGTCTGTCCCAGCAGCGGGCTTTTCTGCAGGGTTTTCTTCAGCGCTTTGCGATCCACCGGGTGGGCAACGGTCTCCAGGGTTTCAAACAGCGTTTTCTTGCCTCTCTTGGCGCGTTTGGACTCCTTGTCCAGCAGGTAGAGCTGTTTACGGAAACGGTTGGCCAGGGCTTTGGCGGGTAACTCAAGTTTGTCGATTGATTTCCACGGCACCGGTTTGCCGATATGGAACTGAATCTCCTGATGGCTCTTATTGAACATCTCCTGCACCAGCATCAGCGTGCCCAGTGGTTTATAGAGTGCGGACAGCGTGTAGAATAATGCCGAGTTACGCGCGTCGACATAGATCGGGATAATCGGTGCATTGGCTTTTTTGGCCAGTTTCAGAAAGCCGGCTTTCCACTTGCCGTCACGCACGCCATTGGGTCGGATGCGCGACACCTCTCCCGCCGGGAAGATAATCACCGCTTCATCCTGTTCCAGGGCGTGCATAATCGCTTTAAACTGCGCTTTATGTGCGTTTTTAGTGCTCATATTGTCGATGCCTAAAAACAGAGACTGCAGCGGCTCGATATTGTTTAACAGGTCGTTGGCGACAATACGCACATCAGAACGGATGCTGCGCACCATCTTCAGCAGGGCCAAACCGTCCAGAGAGCCAATCGGGTGGTTGGCGACAATGACTAATCGCCCTTCGGAGGGAATGCGGTTCAGGGAGCGTGCACTGACTTGATAACTGAAGTTGAAGTGGTTCAGTACCTGGTCTAAAAAGGCGAAGCCCTTCAGGTGCCGATGGGCGTCAATAAACCGGTTGATCTCCTCTTCATGGGTGAGGGTTTTGATCAGTTTAATCATTGACTTACCGCCCAGCTTTTTAGGCAGATCCGGGTACTTCTCTGTCAGGGCCTGTTCCAAATTCAGCATCTGCTCTCCTGTTGCTCGCTATTTTGTCACTACACATTATTGGAATTGAATTTGAAGTTAAGATGACAAGGTGGTGATGCTTTTTTTACAGTAGAATAACGTCTCAATATGGCACGATCTCGAGTGAGACTCGGTGTATTTTTATTTTAATAACCCAGTAGGTCTGAGTTTGATATTTGGCAAGCAACTTTCAATACGGCTGTTTAATTTGGCAGGCCTGTTCGGTTTTCTGTTGATTTATTCAACGTTAATTAAGGCTTCCGAAAGGGTGCTGGAGCTGGATGATGTCAGTTTGAGCATTCAGGTCACGCAGGCAGAGAATCCGGCGAAAGCGCGTCTGTTATGGCTGCCTTCCGAATATGGCATTCTGCCGCAGGAGAAACAGCTGGCACAGCAGTTAGCTCAACACGGCCTGGAGAGCTGGTTTGTTGATATCTATGAAGCGATGTTTCAAGCGCCTAAGTCGGCTACGGTAGATGAGGTACCGACTGAGTGGCTGGCACAGCTGATCGCTTACGCCAAACAGGATCAGCAGCCGCTGTGGATTGTGGCGCCGAACAAGGCGGCGCAACTGGCGGTCAGGGGGCTGGTGGAGTGGCAGCAGAGCCCGCAGAGTGCAGTGGGACTGCTGCTGATTAACCCCAATCTGTATCTGAAT
>CAZNML010000203.1:0-2318 GCA_964574275.1 uncultured Thiosulfatimonas sp.
TACTGAAAAAGATCCTGAAGCGCATTCGTGTCATGCTGAAGGCGAGCAGGACAGTTGTCACCCCAAAAAGGGGATCGATTTTCTGTTTTGGGGTTCGCTCGTCGCTGTTAGCTTTTTGTTCTTTTCTGGCATTTTCTTAGCGAATGAAATAGCCGCCTATCCCTGGTTGGAAACCATGTCACAGACGACACACCATATGATTCATGCCATGTGGTGGGCCATTTTAATCGGGATTATATTTGTTGGGTTTTTATCCAAGATTCCGCGTGAATTTATTATGTCGATACTGGGTAAGGGCGGTACCGTTACCGGACTTTTTCGGGCCACGGCCGCCGGGGTTTTATTGGATCTATGCTCACACGGCATTCTGATGGTTGGAACCAAGCTTTATGAACGCGGTGCAAGTGCAGGGCAGGTGATTGCATTTTTGCTGGCGAGCCCGTGGAACTCTTTCTCGCTTACTTTGATCTTGATTGGGTTGATTGGTCTGAAATGGACTCTTGCCTTTATCTTACTTTCTATGGTGATTGCAATCCTTACCGGATGGGTATTTGATCGCTTGGTAGCGCGTGGCGTATTACCCAGTAATCCTAACGAGGTTTCGATAGCAGAGGAGTTTCGTTTCTGGGCGGAAGCTAAATCCCGCTGGGGAAAAACGAGTTTTGGGTTAGGCTTTTTCAGAGACGTTGCCGTCAATGGCGTTAAAGATTCAAAGATGGTGTTACGCTGGCTGTTATTTGGTGTTTTGCTGGCTGCTTTACTCAGAGCCGTTCTGGATCCGTCCCAGTTTGAGCACTTGTTTGGGCCAACGCTGATAGGCTTGATGATTACCATTTTTGTGGCTACGGTGCTTGAAGTCTGCTCGGAAGGTTCAGCGCCGATTGCAGCAGACATTGTTACGCGGGCCAACGCACCCGGCAACGGCTTTGCTTTTCTTATGGCCGGTGTGGCAACCGACTATACGGAAGTTATGGTGCTTAAAGATATGGCCAAGAGCTGGAAGTTCGCGCTGTTCTTGCCATTAATTACCGTGCCGCAAGTGGTGCTGGTGGCCTGGTTGATTAATATCTATAGCGTTTAAAGCCTCATTTAAATAGTGAAATTCAGCTGCCCATGTTGCTATGGTTGTGGCCATGCTCAGCCCCTCCATCCTAGCCAATCTCTTTTGCAGTATTACCTATTAATACTCTCTATCACACTCTCTATTAGCTGCTTAATGGGTTGTAAGATTCCGAAAGCAAATTATGATCAGTTGGATTATACTGTATACGTATTCTGACGAAGTAGGGTGTTTGCCAAAAGGAGTGTCGAATGCCAAAAGATAGTTACGGTGAAGAGCACCGCTTTCAGCAGTTGATTGACTCTTTACCAACCGTGGCTGTGCAAGGCTACAATAGCCAGCGAGAGGTAATCTACTGGAATGATGCCAGCGCCTCTTTATATGGCTATTCAAAGCAGGAGGCTTTGGGTGAGAAGCTGGAAGACCTGATTATTCCGCAAGAGATGCGTCAGGGGGTGATTGACGCCCATAAGAACTGGGTAGAGCAGGGCGTTGCCATTCCCGCCGCGGAGTTGCAGTTAAAGAGTAAGAGTGGCGGCGCTGTGCCGGTATTTTCAAGTCATGTGATGTTGAAACAGGATTCAGACGATCCAGAGATGTTTTGTGTGGATGTCGATCTCACTGAGCAGTATAAAAGCGCGCAACAGCTAAAGGTGTTGGCTAACCAGGACCCTTTGACGGAGTTACCTAATAGGCGCTCTCTTGAAAGTGCCTTGGAAAGGCGAATCAGTGAGGCGACCCGATTTGGTCAGCAATTTAGCGTTCTGTTTATAGATCTGGATCGCTTCAAGGATATTAACGACACCATGGGGCACTATGCCGGAGACCTGCTGTTAAAAATCGTTGCTGAAAGATTGAGTTCTAATTTAAGAAAGTATGATCTTTTAAGCCGTTTTGGCGGTGATGAGTTTGTTGTTTTGCTTCCTCAGCTGCATCGGATTGGAGATATTGAGGTTGTCGCTCAAAAATTTCTCTCTGACTTTGACGCCACCTTTCACTTGGAAGGACAAGATATCTATATGACCGCCAGTATTGGCATCAGTGTCTTTCCTGAAAACGGCAATAGTGTGGGTGAGTTGTTAAAAAATGCGGATACCGCCATGTATCAGGCCAAAGAGTCCGGCCGCAACTGTTATCAGTTTTTTGCCTCCTCTATGAATGAGATGCTTAACCGCCATCGCCTTATTGTGACTAAACTGCATCAATCACTGCAGCAGGGTGACTTTCAACTGGTCTATCAACCCCATGTGGATCTGAA
>CAZNML010000204.1:0-2310 GCA_964574275.1 uncultured Thiosulfatimonas sp.
TAGTTGGCTTGATGGGCGCTGCCCTCTTTACTGATCCAGCGTTTGAACTGTTGATAAGCGTTCTTTCTAAAGTCCGATAGAATCGGCCCAGGTTCAATCAGGCTAATCTGAATATTATCCTTGGCGACCTCCAGCCTTAAGGTATCGGCAAAACCTTCAATGGCAAACTTACTGGCATTATAAGCACCGCGATACTGCATGGCGGCAAAGCCTAAAATAGAGCTGTTATAGATGATTTTTCCATGGCCTTGCTGGCGCATCAGTTTAATCACTTTATTGGTCAGCTCTTGCGTGCCAAACACATTGGTTTGAAATTGAAACTCCATCGCCTCGCGGCTCAGATCCTCCACTGCACCCGGCAGACCAAAAGCGCCGTTATTAAACAGGGCGTCAATCTTGCCATTGGTCTCTATTTTGATCTGCTCCAAGGCAAAATCGATACACTCACTGCAGGCCAGATCCAGTTGAAAACAGGTCAGTCCCTCTTCATTCAGGCGGGTGACATCCTCTTGCTGTCGGCAGGTGGCAATGACGTTATAACCTAACTCCTTGAGTGCATGCGCGCTGTGGTAGCCGATACCGGTTGAGCAACCGGTAATCAGAATGGTGCTGGGTGGCAAAAGTTGACGTTTCATGGGGTATTTATTTCCATTTAGTGAGGTGTGATTAGTCTAAATTAAAATGGCAGTAACACCAATCTTTGATTTAGCAATTATCTAGTTTAGACGGCATGTTAATTGCTATGTGACTTAGACATGAACAATAATTTAAAAATGACTGGAATGAAAATGGTTTCTAAAACATTGTTATCAGCAGGCCTGCTGGGTTTGTCTTCAGGTTTGATCTTATCTGGTTGCAATATGGCAAATAGTGGTGACAGCAGCGCAGCACCGACTAATCTGGCACAGCCGACCGCCGATCTGAGTGTGGCCAGTGTATCGCGTTCAGCGACCACGGAAGGTTACTATTATGAGAACACAACTCTGAATGTGGAAGCGAGCTCGGTCGGGTCGCAGGGCTCAACCGTCAGCTGTGTGGTCACCTTTGATTATAAAGCGTCACCCACAGCGGATTTTGTTACCAAAGAGACCTTTAACAGTTGTCAGGATTACGACTTTAATCTGTATAACGGGCCGGGCACCTACCGCATTAAATTAACTTCAACCGATGCCAATAGCCTGGTGGCAGAAGATCAGATCTTCGCCACCGCGATCACCGATCCGAACTTTGACATCTATCTGCAGACCAATCCGCGGGCAACCATCAGCATTATCAGTGCTTCGACCAGTCCGGATAGCAATGGTTACTATTTTGAGAATACCACGCTGGTGACTGATATCGAGGCGATTGGCTCGCAGAGATCGGATGTCACCTGTGTGATCACTCTGGCGCATAAAGGCACCGGGGCCACTGAATTTACCACGATTGATACGGTGAATGACTGTGAAACGACCTCGCTTAATCTCTCCAATGGGGTGGGGACCTATCAGGCTAAACTGGTGGTGACCGATGGTAACTCCAAGGTGGCAGAGGATCAAAAGTATGTGATTGCCATTCCTGAAGTGCTGGCCAATACCGTCTATCTGAATGCCGAGTTTGCCTTTACCGTCTCCACCGATCCGGATAGTCTGTATGACGTCTTTCTGGATGCGAGAACCTCCAGTGAAGGGACCGGCGGTGATATCGCTAAATACACCTGGGAGGTTTTTCTCAAACAGGAGGATGAGGAGACCGAGCTGACCGATCAGCGTGTGGTTGAGGTACAGAGCCCGACCACCACGGTGACGGTCAATCAGGATGGGATCTATGTGGCTAAACTGACCATTGAGGATGCCGCTGAGAACAAGGCGATCACCGAGAAGATGTTTAAGGTCGGCGGTACCGGTGATCAGCTGATTGCAGACTTCAGTGTGACCGTGCCGTCGGCCTCTCCGGTTAATATTCAGGTGGATGCCTCAAGCAGTACCATTGGCGGTACGGTCGAGCACTATGAGTGGGAGGTGATGCAGAACTCCACCACGTCGGTTGAGTATCAGATTCAGACACACTCGCCGACAACAGTGTTGCCGATAACGACGGCCGGTGATTATCTGATCCGTCTGACGGTGATTGATACTTCGGGTAATGAGTATCAAATTACCCGTATTGTGTCGGTTTCTTAAGATTTGATGCTTAATTTCGACACTTAAGTTTCTAGCGTTTTTTCCGCTTTTAGGCAGGCCTGCTTAAAAGCGGAGCCCCTATCTTTTTTCTGGCAAGGCTTTTTCTGCCTTTTCAGTATCAAATTACCTCTGATTTCTTTATAATATC
>CAZNML010000205.1:0-2290 GCA_964574275.1 uncultured Thiosulfatimonas sp.
AAGTTATCATCGTGGCGCCAAACGCCGCATCGGCAAGTATTTCGGTCCTTTTCCGAATGCGTCGGCGGTGCATCAAACGCTGCACGCCATGCAGAAGATCTTTCCAGTGCGTCAATGTGCCGAGAGTGTCTTTAACCACCGTTCACGTCCCTGTCTGCAGTATCAGATCAAGCGCTGCTCCGGACCCTGTGTTGAAGGGCTGGTAACCAAGCAGCAGTATGCCGAGGATGTGCGCCACACTCTGATGTTCTTGGAGGGTAAAAGCTTTGATGTCATCGAGGAGTTGGGTCGCAAAATGGAGTCGGCCTCTGAAGCGCTGGAGTTTGAACAGGCTGCTGCCTACCGTGACAAGATCTCCGCGTTACGTACTATCCAGAGTCAGCACCTGATCAATCAGCCGGGTACCAAAGATATGGATGTGCTGGCACTGGTTGAGCAGGCCAATCAGGTGTGTGTCTGTCTGATGATGTATCGCGGCGGTAATCTATGGGGAAGTGAGCTATTTTATCCGAAACAGCTCGACTGGCAGGGCGAAGGTCTGGACAGGCAGGCAGTATTGGCCGCATTTATTGCACAACACTATGAGTTACATCCGGTGCCAGCGATTCTACTGGTACCAACCAAGCTACAGGATCAGACTATTTTAGAGAGGTGGCTGAGCGATAAAAGACAGAAGAAGGTGGCGATACAACAGGCGACGCAGAGCACCAATAAAGGCCTGTTAAAACTGGCGGAGACCAATGCCTTGAGCGGTCTGAAACAGCATATCGGGCAAAAAGCGAGCCAGTTGGAGCGGGTGCAGGCGTTGCAGGAGGTGCTGGCTCTGGCCAAGGCACCGAATCATATGGAGTGTTTTGATATCAGTCACACCCAGGGCGAGCATACCATTGCCAGCTGTGTCGTCTTTAGTGAGGGCACACCAAACACCAGTCAGTATCGTAAGTTTAATATCAAAGGGGTGCAAGCCGGTGATGACTATGCCGCGATGCACCAGGCCTTAGAACGTCGTTACAGCCGTATTAAAAAAGAGGGTGGGCATCTGCCGGATTTGATTGTGGTTGATGGGGGGAAAGGCCAATTAACACAGGCGATCGATGTGCTCAAAAGCCTGGAGCTTGATTTTGTGCCGCTGGTTTCGGTAGCGAAAGGAGAGGGGCGTAAAGCGGGTCTGGAGATTCTGTATACCCCGTACAATACCGAAGGCATTGATTTAGAAGCGGATGATATCGCTCTGCATCTGCTTAATCATATTCGCGATGAAGCACACCGTTTTGCCATTACTTCGCACCGTGCCAAACGCACCAAAGCACAAACCCACTCCACGTTGGAAGACATCGAGGGCATCGGCCCCAAGACCCGCAAAAACCTGCTGTTGCATTTTGGCGGCCTAAATGAGGTTAAAAACGCTTCGATCCAAGAACTGTCAAAAGTAAAAGGCATCAGTTTGGACAAAGCACAACGTATCTACGATTTTTATCACGGCAGCTTGTAATAGAATCCCATTTAACCGATTTGTCACGTTGAAATCCTTAAATAATCAACTGTAAACGTGGTAGTATGAGCAAAATTTCTACCTAATATTGAGAGCAATATTTTTTTATGAATGTTCAATCCATTCCGATGATGATGACCTGGTCGAGGGTCGCATTAATTCCTGTCTTTTTAATCTGCTACTACGCACCCATTGAGGACGCACGTTTTTGGGCAGGCCTGGCCTTTATGATTGCTGCCATTACGGACTGGTTTGACGGTTATCTGGCAAGAAAATTGGGCTCGGACAGCAAACTGGGAGCCTTTTTGGACCCGGTGGCGGATAAGTTAATTGTGGCTGCGGCACTGATCGTGGTGGCTGCCGAGTATCACGATAATATCTGGGTCATTCTGTCCGCCATTGTCATTATGATGCGTGAAGTCGGGATCTCGGCTCTGCGTGAGTGGATGGCGGAAAACAACGCGCGAGAAGTGGTGGCGGTATCCAAGTTAGGAAAAATCAAGACCGCTTCTCAGCTGGCGGCCTTAACCTGGCTGCTTTACGGTGGCGAACTGTGGGGCGTAAACTGGGGTGAGCTTGGATTCCCAATGCTCTATTTTGCTGCGGTATTAACCGTCATTACCTGGGTGCAATACACCAAGGCAGCACTACCGGAAATTATTCGTTCAACGAAATCATAGAGTTAGTCAGGCCTGGTTAAACAGGCTGAAAAAAAACCTTTCATTTGAACAAAATTGCTTGACCTTACTTCGTAAACCCCTATAATACGCCCCATCAGCGGGAATAGCTCAGCGGTAG
>CAZNML010000206.1:0-2210 GCA_964574275.1 uncultured Thiosulfatimonas sp.
TTCTTCGCCAGCGGTTTGACCACCGCCGCCTGGGCTTATGTCTACCCATTAGCGGCCTATGGGCTGGCTATGCAGTATGTCGCACAGGCGCATAACAGCGACTGGCTGCTGGCGCTTAGCCTCGGACTGTTTGCCGTCATCCTGTTTATTATTACCATTCTGACCTTAAGCGCTCTATTAGATAGCATCAAGTCGTGAGATTTCACGGCTGAAGGTTTATAATAGCCGCTTTAAATAATTCCCTAACACTTAAGGAACTTCTGTGATTCGTACTCGATTTGCGCCAAGCCCGACAGGCTATCTACATATTGGTGGGGTGAGAACCGCCCTATATTCATGGTTATACGCTAAGAAACTTGGCGGTGAATTTGTTTTAAGAATTGAAGACACCGATCTTGAACGCTCGACCGAAGAGTCTGTAAACGCGATTTTGGAAGGTATGAGCTGGCTAGGTTTGGACTATGAGCAGGGCCCTTTCTACCAGACTCACCGTTTTGAGCGCTATAAAGAGGTGATCGACATGCTGCTGGCCAAAGGCCTGGCTTATTACTGCTATGCGACACCGGAAGAGCTGGATGAGATGCGTGAAGCACAGAAAGCGGCGGGCGAGAAGCCACGCTATGATGGTCGCTTCCGTGATTTTGACGGCACACCGCCGGCTGATGTGAACCCGGTTATCCGTTTTAAAAACCCGACTGATGGCGAAGTGGTGATTGATGATATCGTTAAAGGTCAGGTGGTGATTGGCAATAAAGAGCTGGATGATCTGATTATTGCCCGTTCAGATGGCACGCCGACCTACAACTTAACCGTGGTGGTGGATGACTGGGATATGGGGATGACACACGTTATCCGTGGTGACGATCACCTTAATAATACTCCACGCCAGATTAACCTCTATAAAGCGATCGGTGCTGAAGTACCTAAGTTTGCCCATATTCCAATGGTATTGGGTGAAGACGGCAGCCGTCTGTCAAAACGTCACGGTGCCGTCAGCGTACTGCAGTATAAGGAGGAGGGCTTCCTGCCGGAAGCGCTGCTGAACTATCTGGTCCGTTTAGGCTGGTCTTATAAAGATCAGGAGATCTTCAGCATCGATCAGATGATTGAGTTCTTTGATATCAATACGGTCAACAGTGCACCATCGACCTTTAACACCGAGAAACTGACCTGGATTAATGAACAGCACATTCAGATGGCTGATGCCGAGCATCTGTCACGTCACCTGGCGCCATTTATGACACAGCGTGGCTGTGACCTGTCGCAAGGACCGGATCTGGCTGAAGTGGCTCACCTGTTAAGAGAGCGCGCCAAAACGTTGATCGAGATGGCCGATGCGGCAACCTATTTCTATAATGACTTCTCTGAGTTTGATGCGGCTGCAGCGAAGAAACATCTGCGCCCGGTTGCTGAAGAGCCAATGAGACTGCTGTTAAGTAAACTGGAAGCCCTGGATGAGTGGCAGGCTAAACCGATTCATGCGGCAATTAATGACACCGCAACCGAACTGGAGGTCGGCATGGGCAAAGTCGGCATGCCTTTGCGTGTTGCCATTACCGGTGGCGGACAGTCACCAGCCATTGATGCCACTGCACAACTGATCGGCAAACAGCGCTGTATTGAGCGTATTAAGATGGCGCTGAGTTTTATTGAGGCACGAAAAGAGTCTTAATTGATCTCTAAAGTCATAATTAAAGCGTTAAAAAGGGAGGGGTAACAGCCTCCCTTTTTTTATTTGTGAAAATAATTCATAAAATTTCAAAAATAATTTCGATTTTTTTTAATTTTTTTCATAGCAAATAGCTGCTGTAGTGGGGGATAAGCACTTTATCAGGCCTGGTAAAATGTGCTTTGAACGGTAAAAATCAACCACTTAGAATCGCTATTCATTTTTTTGCAAAAAACTGTCATTTTTTTCACATAAAAGCTTGACCCCAACAGCCAACTCTATATAATACGCACCCATCAGCTCGAGGGGCTATAGCTCAGCTGGGAGAGCGCAACACTGGCAGTGTTGAGGTCAGCGGTTCGATCCCGCTTAGCTCCACCAAGTTGATATATAGTCCGGCAAGATTTGAAGTTACTTTAAAACTTGTTAGATTTGATATAGAAGATCGTAAGATTTTCAGACTGTTAAAAGTCGCATTTATAATGCGTCCCGTTCGTCTAGAGGCCTAGGACACGGCCCTTTCACGGCTGTAACAGGGGTT
>CAZNML010000207.1:0-2199 GCA_964574275.1 uncultured Thiosulfatimonas sp.
ATCGACTCCTGGTTTGATAACTATCTGGGTGTGGTGTCACTGGTGCGTGTTATCGACGGTAAGATCGGTAAAAAGACCAAAATGAAAGTGATGTCGACCAAGGAAGAGTATCTGGTGGATGATGTGGGGATCTTTACCCCTAAACGTAATTCCACGCCGTTTTTGACTGCCGGGGAAGTGGGTTATGTCATTGCCGGTATTAAAGACATCGACGGTGCGCCGGTTGGGGATACCCTGGTCGATGCCTCTAAACCGGAGGTGGATGCGCTGCCAGGCTTTAAACCGGCACAGCCACGCGTTTTTGCCGGTCTTTTCCCGGTGACTTCTGAGCAGTATGAAGACCTGCGTGAAGCGTTGCGTAAACTGCGTTTGAATGATGCGGCGCTGAACTTTGAGCCGGAAACCTCAGAAGCGTTAGGTTTCGGTTTCCGCTGTGGTTTCCTGGGGATGCTGCACATGGAGATCATCCAGGAGCGTCTGGAGCGTGAGTACAACCTTGATCTGATTACTACGGCGCCGACGGTGGTGTATGAAGTGCTGACCAAAGCGGGTGACATCATCAAGATCGATAACCCGTCAGAACTGCCGGATGCGGGTATTATCGACGAGATTCGTGAACCGATTATTCAGGCAAATATCCTGGTGCCAAACGAGTACGTTGGTGCGGTCATGAAGCTGTGTATCGAGAAACGTGGTGTACAGAAAGACATGCAGTACTCCGGTGGTCAGGTCTCCATCAACTATGAACTGCCGTTAAACGAAGTGGTACTGGATTTCTTTGACCGCTTGAAGTCGTGCAGCCGTGGTTATGCGTCAATGGATTATGAATTCAAACGTTTCCAGGCGGATCAGCTAACGCGTGTTGACTTTATGGTAAACGGTGAGAAGGTCGATGCTCTGGCGGTGATCGTGCATAAGTCCTTTGCAGCGCAGCGCGGTAAAGTCATTATCGAAAAACTGCGTGAAGTGATTCCTCGCCAGATGTTTGATGTCGCGATTCAAGCGGCGATTGGTGGTAAGATTATCGGACGTTCCAACGTGAAAGCTCTGCGTAAAAACGTAACCGCCAAGTGTTACGGTGGGGATGTGTCGCGTAAGAAGAAACTATTGCAGAAACAGAAAGAGGGTAAAAAACGCATGAAGTCGATCGGTAGCGTTGAATTGCCTCAAGAGGCCTTCCTGGCCATCCTGGATACTGGAGGAGAGTAGCCGTGAGTTTTGAACTGATTTTAGTGGTGGTTACGGCGATTACCGGTGTGATCACTTATGTAGATCGCATTGTGTGGCGTCCTAAGCGCGAACGTGCTTTGGCGACCGAAAATGAACCAGTATTGGTTGAGTATGCGCGCTCTCTGTTCCCGGTATTTCTGGTGGTGCTGATCCTGCGTTCGTTTATTATTGAACCGTTTCGTATCCCGTCGGGCTCAATGTACCCAACCTTGGAGATTGGCGACTTTATTGCGGTGAGTAAGTTCTCCTACGGCATTAAACTGCCGGTGACGCAGACCACGGTGATTCCGATTGATGAGCCGGAACGTGGTGATGTGGTGGTGTTTACCTATCCAAAAGATCCGGCAGTAGATTACATTAAACGTGTTATCGGTCTGCCGGGTGATGAGATCACCTATGTGGGGCGTACCCTTTTTATCAATGGCAAAGCGCTGCAGCAGGCGCCAAATGGCAAGTATCTGGGCAGTGAGTCCGGTGCGGTGATGAATGGTGCCAATATTGTGACCGAAACCATGGCCAATGGTGCCAGCTACCAGGTGCTGATGGATATGGACAAAACCAGCCAGGATATGAATACGATCGTGGTTCCGGAAGGGCACTACTTTATGATGGGTGATAACCGTGATCACAGTAATGACAGTCGTTTCTGGGGCTTTGTGCCTGAGAAGAACCTGAAAGGGAAGGCGTTTGGAATCTGGATGAACTGGGACAACGGGATTCACTGGGGTCGCATCGGTAAAGGGATTGAGTAAGCATGAAAGCCAAGTCCGCATCGATTGGTGTTGAACGTAACGCCAAACTGAATCAGTTAGCTAAAAAGCTGGGCTATACGTTTACAGATATTACCTTTCTGCAACGTGCGTTGACGCACCGCAGTGTCGGTGCTAAAAACAATGAACGTCTGGAGTTTTTAGGCGATAGCTTAGTTAACTTCATGATTGCTGATGTGCTGTTTCACCAGTTCACTAA
>CAZNML010000208.1:0-1167 GCA_964574275.1 uncultured Thiosulfatimonas sp.
AAAAAAAATATTTGGACCTTCTATTTCTTGGTGGTGGCATTAAGTGTTGTGGCATTTGTATTTTTCGCGAAGCACCTTTATGAGTCAGAAAAACTAAAGGTTGAATCCGAGCAGGCCGATACTCTGTAGTTACTTAATCAGTCGTTACACGGTGCGTTGGTTGAAAATGAGCTGTTGCTTGATATGCTTGGTAAACAGCTACTGGAGAACGCGCTTTATAAAGATAAGCAGCAGACTCATCAGCTGCTGAATAAAATGTTGACTTTTAAATCAGAGCTGCTGGGGTTTGGCTTGGTTGACCTGGATGGCAACTATATTGCGGTTAGTGGAAATCTTAAAACGGAAAAGCTGCCTAATTTGAAAGAGGTAAATAGCCGAGGTTTTCAGCACGCTTTGCAAAGCGATCGGCTGGTTTTTGGTAAAACCTGGTATTTTTCACCAGCGGACGCTTGGGGGATTTCGCTGCGCGAAGCTTTAAGGGATGCTCAAGGCAATGTCGTCGCGCTGATGACGACCGGGGTGAATCCGAAAAAAATTGGTGTGTTTGAGACCATGCCGGTGGAACCAAAAAACTTCATGATTCTGAACCCTGCAAACGGTCATTTTATCTATGTGAATAAATTGTTATCCGAGGAATATCCGCGTTACTACTCCGAGCCAATTAATTCAGCTGGTCAGGAAAAAATCGATCAGGCTATGCTGAAGCGCTATCAGGTCACGATGAAACAGGCCCAGGCGCTCTTTCCTGATCGAGTTCTGACAATGGGCATTGATGCGGCTGGACGCTTTTCAGGAGGGTATACCTCCGCCATCTATAACTCAACCTATGGCGTCTGGTTAGGCCTTGTTACTTCGACAAAACAGATTTATTCCAGTTATTTACAGACACTTGCAATCTACTTGGTGGTGTTTCTGTTGACCCATCTTCTGATTTATTTTCTGGTCCGACGCATCGCATTTGCGGAACAAAGCAGGCAAGACGAGTTGAGCTTTAATGCCGAGCATGATGATCTAACGGGGTTGCATAACCGGCACTATTTGAAAAAGCGTTTTAAAGAACTCAAAGTCGCGACAAAGAGCAGAAGGATCAGCCTACTGTTTCTGGATCTGGATAACTTCAAGCATATCAACGACAGCTTTGGTCACAGTATTGGTGACAAGTTATTA
>CAZNML010000208.1:1177-2189 GCA_964574275.1 uncultured Thiosulfatimonas sp.
ATACAATTATCCGTTTTGGTGGCGATGAGTTTGTCATCTTGCTGGTGGATTGCCAGCAAACCGATCAGGATGTCGCCAAACAGTTGATTGAAAGCGTATCGGTCACCTATCTAATTGATGGTCTGGATTTCAGCATAGGTGCCAGTGTCGGTATTGCCCGCGGTGACACTCATACAGCCTCAATCGATAAGCTTTTGAGTCAGGCGGATCTGGCGATGTATGCGGCCAAAAAACGCAAAAACTGGATTGAAGTGTTTTCCAATGATTTTCAGGTTGCCGCTGACAAACGTTCCGAGGTTGAGCACCATTTGCGTGAAGCCCTGAATAACCGGGAACTTTATATGGTTTACCAGCCGCAGATGGATCAGAATCAACGGATTTATGGGGTTGAAGCGCTGTTGCGTTGGCACAGCGAGGCCCTGGGCCAAGTTTCTCCGGTGGATTTCATTCCTTTGGCCGAAGAGATCGGTATTATGCCCGAGGTCGGCAAGTTTGTAATGCAAACGGCCATTAGCGAGATGAGTGAATTGCAGCAAAAACTGCAACGGCCTTTTCAGCTCTCAATTAATGTCTCGGTAAAGCAGTTCACCAACAGAGGTTACTTCTATGATGATCTTATAGGTGTACTGGATAAAACCGGTTTTCCTGCTGAACAATTGACGGTTGAGGTGACGGAGTCGCTTTTTATTGAGGAGCTGGAGCCGATTTTGAATACACTTTATAGAATACGCCGCAAAGGAATTAGTATCTCACTGGATGATTTCGGCACCGGTTTCTCTTCGCTCTCTCATCTGCGCCAACTGCCGATTGATGAGTTAAAAATCGATAAGAGTTTCATTGATGATGTGTTAACCGATAGCAAGGATGCGGCTTTGATTTCGAGTATGCTGGATATTGCCAAGAAGCTGGGTATGCATACTGTGGCAGAAGGGGTAGAACAAGAAAATCAGGCGGTGCACCTGGCAGCCTACGGCTGTGACTTTTATCAAGGCTACCTTTATGCCAAACCCCT
>CAZNML010000209.1:0-1184 GCA_964574275.1 uncultured Thiosulfatimonas sp.
ATGCTCTGTACGGTCTGTTTGGCTTCATTAATTAGCTGACCCGCTTTTGGGCGCTCTTCAGGTGATAACTTACCTAAAGTTTTCATAATATCGGTCAGCTGGCCTTTTTTACCTAGGAACTGAACACGAATTTCATCCAGCTGGCTTAACTCATTGACATCGTCAACAGCGGCCTGCGCTTGTGAAATAATAGCTTGAAGTTGTTCTTGCATGATTTTGGAATGCCTTAAACGAATAATCTTAAAGAGTGTTGAAGCTGTTGCGTAAAATCAACAGGCCTCATAGAAATTGAATATAAAACAGTATTTTACAATAAATTCAATAACTTGAATTAAAACTTAAAATAATCTTTTATCGTCAATTTGATCAAAAAAATAGGGGACAAAAGTTAATTTTCTAACTCGTGCCCCCTATTTATGGGTCTTACTAACCAAAACGGCGGTTAGTAATAACAACAAAAGCGATTAAGCTAGTGCTGCTTTTGCTTTCTCTGCAATTGCAGTGAATGCTGCTGCGTCATGAATAGCAATATCAGATAGAACTTTACGATCTACTGCGATATCCGCTTTATTCATACCGTCGATAAGACGGCTATATGTCATACCGTTCATACGAGCTGCAGCGTTGATACGCGCAATCCATAGACGACGGAACTGACGCTTTTTAGTGCGACGGTCACGGTAAGCATATTGACCAGCTTTGATTACAGCTTGCTTAGCAACGCGGAATACTTTGCGACGTGCTCCGTAATAACCTTTTGCTGCTTTTAAAACTTTATTATGACGACGGCGTGCGATTACACCTCTTTTAACTCTTGCCATTTCTCAACTCTCCTTATGCGTACGGTAACATACGGCGAACCATCGCCACATCGTGATCATGAATCATGCTTGCAGCACGAAGTTGACGTTTACGCTTTGTCGTCTTCTTAGTAAGAATGTGACGAAGGTGAGCTTGTTTACACTTGAAACGACCTGAGCCCGTTTTCTTGAAGCGCTTTGCAGCACTACTGTTTGTTTTCATCTTTGGCATTGAATGAAACTCCGCATTTAAGCGATACTCAAATAAATTTGAGCCACTTCAGTTTTAACATGGATAAATTAATTTATCCTTCGGAACAACGAACAGCACTGAGGGAGCTGCACCGGTAGCCGATTACAAGAATCTGGCCCCAGTTGTTGTAT
>CAZNML010000209.1:1194-2135 GCA_964574275.1 uncultured Thiosulfatimonas sp.
GAGCAACCATCATTTGCATCTGACGGCCTTCCATTTTCGGCATCTGTTCAACGGTCGCAACCTCTTGAATATCATCCCGAACGCGCTCCAACATTTTCAATCCCAGTTCCTTATGGGTAATCTCACGACCACGGAACCAGATGGTTACCTTGACGCGATCTCCCTTATCTAGGAATTTCATCAGGTTGCGTAGTTTTACCTGATAATCTCCCTCCTCAGTTCCTGGGCGAAATTTAACTTCTTTTACCTGCACTTGCTTCTGTTTTTTCTTAGCTTCGTGCTTTTTCTTCTGTTGCTGGTAGAGGTATTTACCGTAATCCATTACACGGCACACCGGCGGTGTGGATTTACCAGAGATCTCAACCAGATCCATACCCGCTTCCGCAGCTACATCCAAGGCCTGCTGAATCGGCACTACGCCAACCTGCTCACCTTCTGCATCAATCAAACGAACTTCTTTCGCTCGAATGGCTTTGTTAATGTTATCTTTTGGTGCTTCTGGTTGTTGTGGTCTTCCACGACCTCTTCTGATTGCGATGGCAATACCCTCCAAGTTTTCTAATAAGCAACAGCTCTATGATTCAACTGTTCGACCAAGGTTGGCAATATCATTTGTCAGCAACGATACCAATTCATCAAAGGTAAAGCTGCCCAAGTTACTGCCGCCTCTTGCACGAACATTAACCGTGCCATTTTCCATCTCCTGATCACCAACGACCAAAATATATGGCACACGCTGTAGAGTGTGTTCGCGAATTTTAAACCCTACCTTCTCATTTCTCAAGTCCGATTCCACTCTAAATCCATGTTTTTTCATATTTTTAGCGAAATCGGCCACATATTCGTTATGAACTTCGGCAATTGAAGCAATTACCGCTTGAGTTGGTGCCAACCAGGTTGGGAATTTACCTTCATAGTGCTCAACCAGAATTCCAACGAAA
>CAZNML010000210.1:0-2109 GCA_964574275.1 uncultured Thiosulfatimonas sp.
GCGATAGCTTAGTTAACTTCATGATTGCTGATGTGCTGTTTCACCAGTTCACTAAATTGCCGGAAGGCGATATGAGCCGTGTGCGTGCGCATCTGGTCAAGGGTGAAACCCTGGCGGTGATTGGTAAAGAGTATAATTTGAGTGAGTATCTGGTGTTAGGGCCGGGCGAACTGAAAAGCGGTGGCTTTCGTCGTGATTCGATTATTGCCGATGCGGTGGAGGCCATTATTGCGGCAGTTTATGAAGACGGCGGTTTGGATCAATGCCGCGCTTTGGTGGAACGCCTCTATAAAAAGCGTCTGCAGGAGCTGGATCCGAAAAAGATCGGTAAAGATAATAAGACCCGTCTGCAGGAGCTGCTGCAATCGTTTCAGCAGCCGCTGCCGGAGTACAGCATTATCAGTGTGAATGGCGCGGCGCATAATCAGGAATTTACCGTCTCCTGTTATGTCTCCAAATTGAACACCAAGTTTGAAGCGACCGCCTCCAGCCGCCGTAAAGCCGAACAAAAAGCCGCAGAGAACGCTTTGAAAGCGTTTGATGAAGCTTAGACAGCAAATTTATTTTTAAAAGTGAGCAGGCCTGCTCACTTTAAGCGCTTTGTCTTAACAGAGAAAGCGCATTACCCCAGTGTCATATAACGTCACATAATAGATAGGTTAATGAATGGACCACTCAGAACAGAATTCACACAGCACTGAAGCAGCACAAACCGATTACCAGTCGGGCTTTGCGGCGGTAATCGGGCGTCCTAATGTGGGGAAATCCACCATTATGAACGAACTGCTGGGGCAGAAGCTGAGTATCACATCACACAAACCGCAGACGACCCGTCACCGTATTCACGGTATTCATACCACTGATAGCTATCAGATTGTCTATGTGGATACCCCGGGGATGCACCTTGGCGGGCAGAAGAGCATTAACGACTATATGAACCGCACCGCCAACAGTGCCTTTGCCGATGTCGATGTGATTCTGTTTGTGGTTGAAGCCGGGCGCTGGAGCGAAGAAGATAAAGCGGTGGCGCAGAAGCTGCAGTACGTCGATATCCCGGTTGTGGTGGTAGTCAACAAGATTGACAAGTTCCCCAATAAAGAGGATCTGTTCCCATTTATGCAGACCCTGTCTGAAAGTGTTGAGTTTAGCGCACTGATTCCGGTATCGGCCTACAAAAAGAGTGGCCTGAACCTGATTGTTGATGAGGTATTAAAGTACATTCCACAGCAGGAAGCGATCTTCTCCGATGACTATATTACTGACCGTTCAACGCGCTTTTTAGCGTCAGAGATCATCCGTGAGAAGCTGATGCGTACCCTGGGTGAAGAGGTGCCATACGGTGCTACGGTTGAGATTGAACAGTTTAAGTTTAACGAAGAGGAAGGGCGCTGGGAGATTCATGCGCTGATCCTGGTGGAACGTGCCGGACAGAAGAAGATTGTCATCGGTAAAAAAGGCCAACAGATTAAGCAGATGGGGATTCAGGCGCGTAAGGATCTGATTGCACTGATGGATGCCCGCGTGCATCTGGAGCTGTGGGTTAAAGTCAAAGAGAACTGGTCGGATGATGCCCGTGCCTTAGCCAGTCTGGGTTACAACGACGACTACAGCAGTTAAGGCCGCGCTTAGTCGGGAGCTGCTTGATGGAGATTGTTGACCAGGCCTACGTGCTGCATACCCGGCCCTATCGAGAAACCAGTGTGATTGCGACCTTTTTAACGCAACAACACGGCAAGCTCAATGGCGTGGTTAGAGGGGTTCGCGGTAAAAGCAGAAGCAGTATGCAGAAAAATGCGGTGCTGCAGCCCTTTCAGAAGTTGGTCATCTCCTGGCGTGACAAAAGCCAGAGCAGCAATGATCTGGTGACCATCCGCTCGTTTGAGGCGGAGCCGGTGCGGTTTTTTCTTGAGGGCGAAAGCAGCTTTTGTGGTCTGTATATCAATGAGCTGCTGTATCGTCTGCTGTTTCAGCGGGTGGGCGTCGAAACCCTGTTCGCGGAGTATCAGCAGGCGCTATTGCAGCTGATGAGTGTTGACTCGCGCAGTGAACAGGCCTGGGTGTTACGCCAGTTTGAACTGCATCTGCTGCATGAGTTGGGTGTCAGTCTGC
>CAZNML010000211.1:0-2019 GCA_964574275.1 uncultured Thiosulfatimonas sp.
TGCTTATGGAATAACGCGACACCCAAAGCACCGTAAATTTTGTCGGAGTGAATAGAGTCATCAATAATGCCATGCTTATACCATTTACTCTCTTCAGCATGATCAACCCAGGGATCATAAACGTCGACATTCGCTCCAAAGTCCTTAAGCTCTTCGATAATATCAACCACTTTGGTGTTACGCATATCTGGACAGTCTTCTTTAAAGGTAACCCCTAACATCAACACATTGGAACCTTTGATCGTCTTACCGGCTTTAATCATCTGTTTAATGGTTTCATCTGCCACATACTTGCTCATGCCGTTGTTAATCTGACGAGAAGCCAAAATCAAGTTTGGTTTATAGCCCAACTCTTCCGCTTTGAAAGTCAGATAGTATGGATCTACACCAATACAGTGCCCTCCAACCAAACCTGGAGTAAGTTTAATGAAGTTCCATTTCGTCGCCGCAGCTTCCAGAACTTCATTGGTATCAATTCCCATTTGACCAAAGATTAATGCCAACTCATTAATCAGAGCGATATTGACATCACGCTGTGTGTTTTCAATTACCTTAGACGCCTCTGCAACCTTAATACTTGAAGCCAAATGCGTCCCCGCTGTAATCACTTCTTTATATAAATCATCAACTTTTTTAGCAATCTCAGGTGTTGATCCAGCAGTTACTTTCAAGATTTTTTTAACAGTATGCTCTTTATCACCTGGATTGATTCGCTCCGGTGAATAGCCGCAATAGAAGTCTTCATTAAATTTAAGCCCTGAAGCCTTTTCAAGCTCAGGTACACATACATCCTCAGTCACACCAGGGTACACCGTAGACTCATAAATTACGACATCACCCTTTTTAAGAATCGAGCCAACAGCTTGAGATGACTTAATTAGTGGAGTCAGATCTGGGCGGTTCGCTTGATCGATAGGAGTTGGAACAGTAACAATATAGATATTTGAGTCTTTTGCATCTTCAATATTAGCAGTATAGGTCATGTTATCTTTAACAGCCGCTAACAACTCATCTTCAACCTCTAAAGTTCGGTCATGTCCTGCTTTTAACTCATCTACTCGCTGCTGATTAATATCGAAACCAACAACTGGCATTTTTTCTGCAAACGCAACCGCCAAGGGTAAACCCACATACCCCAAACCAATCATACAAATCTTGTCTGACATTATCTTTCCTTATACTTAATATTATTCTACTGTTACTGACTTAGCCAAATTACGTGGCTGATCCACATCCGTTCCTTTTATCAAAGCAACGTGGTAACTTAACAGTTGCAATGGCACATTAAAGGTGATCGGTGCGGTAATCCGCCCGACATTTGTGGTAGCTTTAATGACTTTAAAATCTTTTTCTGAACTGATATCTGACTGTTCATCTTCAAACACAACCATCTGCCCACCGCGAGCATTGACCTCTTGTAAATTAGATTTCAGTTTCTCTAATAGATCATCATGCGGAGCGATGGCAATGACTGGAATCTGCTCATCAATCAGCGCTAATGGGCCATGCTTTAACTCTCCTGCTGGATAGGCCTCAGCATGAATATAGCTAATCTCTTTTAATTTTAGAGCCCCCTCCATCGCAATCGGGTACATCGTGCCTCGCCCTAAGAATAGAGCATTATGCTTATCAGCAAAGCCATTGGCAATTTCAACAATAGCTTCTTCGTGATCTAGAGCGTTTTTAAGCAGGCCTGGTAGTTTTTGCAAACCATGTACAATTTTAGCCTCTTGCTCTGCTGACATAATACCTTTGGTCTTACCTATGGCCGTCAACAGCAGAGCCAACGCCACTAGCTGTGTAGTAAAAGCCTTGGTTGATGCCACCCCAATTTCAGGGCCTGCATGGGTAAGCAGCGTCAGATCGGATTCACGAGTTAAGCTGGATTCTGGCACATTACACACCGTTAAGGTGGGCAGGTTTTTTTCTGACCTAAAAGTTTTGATTTGCTGCAATGCCGCCAAGGTATCAGCCGTCTCACCTGACTGACTGATCGAAACCACCAATGTATTATCAACC
>CAZNML010000212.1:0-2002 GCA_964574275.1 uncultured Thiosulfatimonas sp.
TTCGCCTCCTGTTTAGCCTCAACTTTAGTCGCTGTGACTGGTGCCACCACAGGTTGAGTCGCCGCTCCCGCTAAACCGCCTTCCAAGGCGGTAATATCCGCCGTCAACTGCTCCAACTGGAAACTCAATGCATCCAGCTTCTTCTCCACCGACTTCACGGTTTTGCTGTTAGCGGAGTTCGCCATGGTATTCTTTTCAGTGCCAGCCTTAATATCCTCAATCATGGTCTGCGTCTCTTCACCCAAACCGCTCGAAGCGGCCAGCGCACTCCAGATACCCATGCCAATTGCCGTCAGTACCAATACGATTAGTACCGATCCGAAAATAATAATTAATTTTTTAATACTATCCATCTCTGCCGCCGATACTTCATTTTTAGAAGCTTTAGTAGATTGTGCACGTCTTGCAATAAATTCTTCTTCCGGGTCTGCGACCGCTTTAGCAGTTTGCGCTGCGGCCGGTCTCTCTGCTGCTACAGGAGGTACAGGCGCCTCATCAAGCACGTCATCCAGAATCGACTCTTCAACCACTGGTTCAGGCTTAGAGTCCAGTTCCGGTTCAGGTTCAGGTTCCGGCAGATCCTCCTCAATCTCGGTGATCTCTGGAACCTCCTCAGCCGGGCCCTCCTCGAGCTCAGGCAAGTCAAAATCCTCTAGCGCACTCTCAGCTTGATCGGGTTCAGCCGCCTCACCAACACTCTCAGACGCATCTTTCTCTGCTTCATCGAGCAGCGCATCAATGCTATCTAAATCATTGGGATCGAATGTATCATCTTCAGATGCCACAAGACTTTCCTTTCTATCAACTTAGTTTCATGAACCTGTCACTCTGCAATAGAGCGCAAGCAATCATGACTTACATTACTCAAATTGGTATCGATATTCATTTACCGGCTGAATGCTTTTCTCATCCAACCAAAATACGTCGGGCAGAATAATCAAAGAGCCATTTTCATCGCTAATCAGCTCTCCCAAACTCGAATCGGCCAGATGCTGTTCAGGCAAATTTAAGCGTGGATTCTTGACAATTTCAGCCACCAGCTCTCCTAAAGCATAAAACAGGCCACTTTCTGGATTACTATCAATAATATCGACTGATTTTTCAGGCTCTTGCATCAAATAAGGCGGGATAAAAGCGTAGGTCTGTTGCCAGTTGTGCTGCTTAGACTGAAGCTTAGCAGCGGAAGGATAGACTGAAGGAAACCATAAACTATAGGTTGCATTCAGATGATAAAAATCTAAGATCGGTTTGACTTGAATCGCCTCATCAACCGAGGTAAAAAACACCACTGCGTCTAAATCTTGACGCGCCCGCGGTTCAAACTCCAATTCATGTTGAATGCTCTTTTCAACCCAGTTTTTTCTGGCCACAGAGCGTCGAACATTCAGCGCCCGCTGCATTGACTGATGAATATTTCCTTCAACCGCATAGGCACTGTAACCACGCGCTGGGCTCTGCTTTAACCAGGCCTGCTTAAATTGTGTCTGCAGTGTCTGCGCTGTTTTATGATCGCTATGCAACACCGTAATATGCTCTAAAGCGGTCGCTTCAATAAACGATTTTAACTGTCTCAGCGCCAAAGTTTTATTCGGAGCCACCGCTCTCTCATACTCAAAGTAGTAGTTTGGGTAGTTCAGATAAAGCGTCGGAATCTGGGTCTCCAGATTCTGCCAGGCGATAATATTCTGTTTATTAAGCGGTCCAATAATAAAGTCAGGCTCATAAAGCTTAACTAACTCAAACAGCTCATTCATTGAGCTATAGAGCGCACTGTCAATCGCCACAAACGGTCGGCTAAATGGCCAGGCCTGCTTAATACCCTCCAAAATCGCCTGCCCGGCAACCTCATAATCGCCCGACAGAGGCAGTAAAATAACCACCTGATCCCCGTTTAAGGGCTGTGTAAAAGCGGATTCCGCTCTGTTTTGAGACTCAACTTTTGTGCTAGACAAAAAGCGCTCCAATACCTGAACTCTGGCTTGGAAGACCCGATCGACACTCA
>CAZNML010000213.1:0-1997 GCA_964574275.1 uncultured Thiosulfatimonas sp.
CAAAGTTCGGGCTATAGAAATTGAATACATTTTTAGCGCGCATCGGTGCCTGACCAAAATCATTTTTCAGGCTGCGTTTAAACAGATAGACGTCTTTCATAGTGGTGCCGTCCTCGCCACCAATGGCACCACTGTCCCACGGCTCGATATAGTCCACTTCAAAAGCACGCAGCAGTTGAATATAGGCCATTAACGGCTCTTTGAATTTGGAAAAAGTCTCGCTCTGCTCATCGGCAACCCGCGCCTCGCGGTCAAGCAGAATGGCACGCACTACCGTTTTAAGATCGCCTTTCACGCCGTGACCGTTATCATTGAAGACCGCACTGACACGCCCCACATACTCCGGCGTTGGGTTGGAGGTCACCAGACGCATAATTAACTGCTTACTGATAAAAGGTGCAATATTGTCATGCTGCATCAGGATATCAATCGCCGCTTGCAGATCCTCGCGCCCACTGTTTCCGGCGGCAATATGCTGTCCCAGCAACACCTTGGCACCATCGTCATGATGCTCCTCAGTAAACTCCATCGGCTGAGTATAGCTGCCGCGCGAAGTGCCACGATCACCATAACGACGATTCAAAGCCAGATCCCAACCGGTCAGCACTCGAGACAGCTCCTCCACATCCTGCTGGGTATAGGTCGGGATGGTTCTGCCCTGCTCATCCAGCTTCGGCATACCGTCATAATCCAGTTCACTCAAACCGATAGAGAACAGTTGCATCAACTCACGCGCATAATTCTCATCCGGCTGTCGGTTAGTATCCGCATCAAACTTCTTATTACCCTGATGAGTCAGATAGATCCCCATCGCCGGAGACATCGACACCTCCAACAGCAGATCACGATAGTTACCAAAGGCATGACGGGCCAGAATATCGTAATAGTAGGAGAAGGCCTCGCCACGTTTTAAGAACAGCTCCTCCGAATCGGATACCACCAGAATCTGACTCAAAGCATAGGCCACGCGCTGTCTCAGCTGGTCCTCGGCATTCAATGCATTCTCAAACCAGGTACTGATGTGATAGTGCAAAACCTTACGGGCACCGACATCGCGGTTAAAGCTGATCTCATTATCCGGATTGACGTACTCGGCAATGGAATAGGACCATTGATTAGGGGAAGCCATCTTGCCAATGGCGATAGAGCGTTCAAGATAGCTCTGGTGAGCATCCTTATCAGAGTCATAAGCGGAGCGCGCCTCCAACTGACTGTTGACCCACTCCACAATTCCCTTGTCTTGAACCTCGGCAATTAACGCATCGGTTGGCCCAAAAGTGCTCTGCAACAACAGCGTATGCGCCTGCTGAGTAGTGACATCTTCAGCAATATAACTGTATTGCTCCGCCGCCACATTGTTGCTATCACCACCGCCAGTTGAAGCGTCTCCATTGGCAGCCCCTCCGGCACCACTGCCAACTCCATCCGCACCGCCGCCACAACCGGCAACTGCACTCAGCAGCACACCCACTGTTAATAGTTTGATGACATAACGCATAACACCCTGCTCCTAAAAAAGATTTCTCAGCCGAGATTGACCAAGTATCGAAATTATTTTGAAGAGCATCATAACAGAGAAACATTAAAAATGTAAAACTTTTACATTTTTAGTATTTAAAATCAGTCTATATCTGCTTTTAGAATTTTTTGAGAAAAAAACAGACAGGCCTGATCGTTTTTAATCCGCTTTTACGAAGGGAGATTAAAGAGTTCAAAGCGGCTGAATCGCAATTAAATAGATATATGAAATGGAATCTTGGAGAAATTAAAATTGAACAGGCCTGTTAATTACCAGCAGAAGAGATCTGTACTTAAGATTTCCCTTTGATCAGAGTCGTTCGCTCCCTTAATGAAATGAACGGTCGAGGTGCCCGCTTGAGGGTAAAAAATATTACGTTGTTTCTCGTCTCTCCGCTAAGCTTTAGCCGAGTTCTCCGTTTGGTTCCTTTATTTAGACAAGCAAATAAAGCAACTTAAAACCGAATAAGAAAAGAACC
>CAZNML010000214.1:0-1977 GCA_964574275.1 uncultured Thiosulfatimonas sp.
TGGTCGGGGTTCTGGTCTGCTCTGTTATGGGTGTCACAGTTTGACAGGTCGCAGTGGGTAGTAGGCTCTATCGAGTTGTGGCAGTTAACACTGATCTATGTTGGGCTGTTTGTTTTTCTGCTCCACCCCAGTCGTCAATTAAAGGCCGTTTCTGCTCTACTGGTGTTACTGCTGATGACCTCTGTTGTTTTGTCAAAACCACGCCCGGAAAATGGACAGGCCTGGTTGCATCTGCTGGATGTCGGTCAGGGTCAGGCAGTGGTGGTTGAAACCAGTAATCATGTTTTAGTCTATGATACCGGTGCCAAGTGGGGAACGAAAATGGACGGCGCCAAACTGGCGATTTTGCCGTTTTTGCGCGCCCAAAACTGGCAGCAGGTGGATAAGTTGATGGTCAGTCACAGTGATATTGACCATGCCGGTGGTTTTGCACGTCTGCTTGAGCGGATGCAGATCAAGCAGATCAGCAGTGGACAGCCGCAGGCTCTGCAAAACCCGTTATCTACGTCAACGGTGGTGATCTCGCAGTGTCAAGCCGGTCAGAGTTGGAGTTGGGACGGGGTGGAGTTTGAGGTGCTGTCTCCCGTTCTGCCGGCAATGGATCTCAAAGTCATGTCTGATAACGATCACTCCTGCGTTTTAAAAGTCACTGCGGGTCGGCACGCCGTGTTAATTCCGGGTGATCTGAGCTCCAGGCTGGAAGCGCAGCTGATTGAGCTCTATGCGGACAAACTGCAAGCGAATGTGCTGGTGGCGGGGCATCATGGCAGTCGCTCCTCGACGTCTACAGCATGGCTTGAAATTGTTAAGCCGGAGGTGGTGCTGTTTACCACCGGTTATAAAAACAGATATGGATTCCCGAACAGACAGACTCTGGCGCGCTTGCCTCCCTCTGTTAACTGGTTTAATACTGCTTGTTCCGGTGGTGTGGGTTATCTATTAGGAGGAGAAGAGGGCGCAGAAGAATTTGATGCGTTGCCTCTATATCAGGCACGTAAACTACAGCAGAAGTGGTATCATCACAGCTGTTTAGCAGAAGACCGAGGAGTCGCATTTCAATGAGTTGGGCAAAATCATGAGCTGGCCGGCGTTTTGGAGTCAGAACAACTGGAAAAGCAAGCTTCTGTGGCCGCTGAGCAAGCTGGTCTGCTGGGAGGCGCAACGTCGCTTAACGGCTTTTGAGAAGCGGCCACCGAAATCTGATGGTCGTGCGCTTACCCTGGTGGTGGGCAATGTTGTGGTTGGCGGCAGCGGCAAAACGCCGTTTATTATCTGGCTGGTCAAACAGTTGCAGGCCAAACAGCTTAAGGTGGGCATTATCAGTCGCGGTTATGGCGGCAAAGCCAAACAGTGGCCGCAGCAGGTAACGGCGCAGAGTGATGCCGCGCTGGTTGGCGATGAACCGGTTCTGCTGGCGAAACAGCTGGCTTGTCCAATTGCGGTCTCACCGCTGCGTGCCGAGGCGGCGGCGCTGCTGGAGAAACGGTATGATCTGGATGT
Organism: uncultured Thiosulfatimonas sp.; assembly: GCA_964574275.1. Lineage (GTDB taxonomy): Bacteria > Pseudomonadota > Gammaproteobacteria > Thiomicrospirales > Thiomicrospiraceae > Thiomicrorhabdus. The sequence goes on from CAZNML010000214.1 coordinate 1,501, forward strand.
AATTATCAGTGATGACGGCTTGCAGCACTACGGGCTGGCGCGAGATATCGAGGTGGTGCTGGTAGATGCTGAGCGCATGTGGGGCAATGGATTGTGTATGCCGGCCGGGCCTTTGCGAGAGCCGCTGTCGCGATTAAACCAGGTTGATTTTATTGTGTACAATGGTGAGCTGCCAGCTCAACAGAACGGCTCGCAAACTGAAGAGTTATGGCCGGACAAAAGTTATGCTATGTCTCTGCAGCCGGTCTGTTTTCATCAGTTGGGCAGCCCGGATAACATCCTGGATAAACAGGCGTTTTCGGGGCAGTCGGTCTCTGCGGTGGCCGGTATTGGCAATCCGCAGCGTTTCTTTAATACCCTGACATCTTTAGATATTTCAGTTGACGGTTTTGCTTTTAAAGATCATCACGCATTCAGTGTCGAGGATTTTAAAATGCTGGATCAGGCAAAACCCTTAATTATGACGCAGAAAGATGC
>CAZNML010000215.1:0-1906 GCA_964574275.1 uncultured Thiosulfatimonas sp.
TCGCCTGCGCCTGAGCCGGAGACAACTTATAGATATCGCCGTCTGAACCAAAGCCCTCTTCCAGGTCTTCAGGGCGAATATCTTTCATCTCTACACGTTCCAGATAGTCAAGAACGGTACCCACGCCCCAGTCTTTTTCCAGCATACGCTCTTTGGCTACGGCCGGACTCGGTGAGGCTTTAATCAACTCGATCATCTCATCGATATTGTGTAACGCGACTGTTAGACCTTCCAAAATGTGCGCTTTTTCACGTGCCTTACGCAGATCAAAAATAGTACGGCGGGTAACCACTTCACGGCGATGTTTAACAAACGCTTCAACTACCTCTTTCAGGTTCAACAGTTTTGGCTGACCGTCAATCAGCGCTACCATATTGATACCGAATACAGTCTGCATCGCTGTCTGCTTATAGAGGTTATTAATAATAACCTCTGGCACTTCACCACGACGCAGCTCAATCACAATGCGCATACCGTCCTTATCGGACTCATCACGCAGGCCGGTGATACCCTCAATCTTCTTCTCTTTAACCAGTTCTGCAATACGTTCAATCAGACGTGCTTTATTCACCTGGTAAGGGATCTCATCGACAATAATCTGTGATTTACCACTCTTATCGGTTTCAACACTGGTCTTGGCACGAATCTGTACACGACCACGTCCGGTCTCGTAAGCCTCACGAATGCCTTTAGAGCCGTTGATAATACCGTGGGTTGGGAAGTCTGGCCCCGGCAGATGCTCCATTAGACCGGCCACATCAATCGCCGGGTTATCGATATAAGCCAAACAGGCATTGACGGTCTCGTTTAGGTTATGCGGCGGGATATTGGTCGCCATCCCGACCGCGATACCGGATGAGCCGTTTACTAATAGATTTGGAATACGGGTTGGCAGCACCACCGGCTCAGATTCAGAACCGTCATAGTTCTCGGCAAAGTTGACGGTCTCTTTTTCCAGATCGGCCAACAGGTGATGAGCGATTTTCGCCATACGAATTTCGGTATAACGCATCGCTGCCGGAGAGTCGCCGTCGACCGAACCGAAGTTACCCTGGCCGTCTACCAGCATATAACGTAACGAGAACGGCTGCGCCATACGAACGATTGTGTCATAAACTGCCGTGTCACCATGCGGGTGATATTTACCGATTACATCACCGACAATACGCGCCGACTTTTTATAAGGTTTGTTAAAGTCGTTACTCAACTCGTTCATCGCATAAAGTACACGACGATGAACAGGTTTTAACCCATCTCTCACATCGGGAAGCGCTCGACCTACAATTACACTCATGACATAACTTAAGTAGGACTGCTCCATCTCATCTTCTAACGAAATGGGAATAATTTCACGTGCAAATTCAGACATCAAACATCCAATCTATTTTTAAAGAAATTTAAAGACGCCATTATAACCAAACTTTCCCATTAAAGCGACTGTTAATAAGTGCTTTTAACCCCTTATAGCAGACGCCTCAACGGGGTTTAATAACGCTATTCATATCTTTTATCCGTGCGCAGAACAAATCGCAGCAAAACTCGGTTTTTTTACCTTCAAACAGCACTAAAAAAGGTATAATTTTGAACTTATTTTCTGAGATCAAATTTGAGCAGGCCTGCCCGGTTTTTTGTGCACCTGCTTCAATCAATTAAGAGACAGTATGAGCGACTCCACTTTGCATCACGGTAATGCCGACCAAGAAGAGCTGAACAACTTTAACCGATTCTCTAATACCTGGTGGGATACAGAGGGTGAGTTTGGTGCCTTACATAAAATCAATCCGTTTAGACTTGAGTTTATACAGCGCCACCAAATGATTGAAAACCAGTCGATTCTGGATATCGGTTGCGGCGGCGGCATCCTTTCCGAATCACTGGCCGCTGCCGGCGCAGAGACCACCGGAAT
>CAZNML010000216.1:0-1824 GCA_964574275.1 uncultured Thiosulfatimonas sp.
ATCTTCAGGTGGTGGCCGAAGGGGTGGAGAGCCCGCAGCATATTGATGTACTGCTGAAACTGGGTGTTGAGTTGATGCAGGGCTATGCGATTGCTCGCCCGATGCCAAATGGTGAGGTGTTGCCGTGGCTGTCATCCTGGGAGTGGGACGAGGCTTACAGTCAGGTTGGCAAACTGGATCCACAAGCGATCTCTGCGCTGGTGGCAGTGATGGAGCATCAGCGCTGGTTTGCAAAAATTGAACGTTATCTGGCAGGTGAAACGGAAACGGTGCCGGATATTGTGTCGCAGTATAACTGTGGCTTTGGTCGCTGGCTGTATAACCAGGCTCAAGCTGAGCTGGAGAGTGTTGAGTTATTTACTAAACTGGAAGCGGTGCATTTGGAGTTGCATAATGTGGGCAGGCAGGCGGTGCAATTAATGGAGATTGGTGAGGAGGAGATGGCGCAGGAGCAGTTGCATAAATTGAGTGTCTTGAAAACGGAACTGATCGGTCTGATAGAGTCAATGGAGTTGGTTTAAGCGCTTTATAAGCAGTGTGCAAGCTACAGTATCTATTCGCTGGAAATGAGATATAAAAAAACCCGCCGGAGCGGGTTTTTTTGTGCCTGACGGCTCTGCAATCTCTAGGAGATTAAGCAGAGTAGTATAGGTCAAACTCGATTGGGTGAGTTGTTGCACGTAGTTGAGTAACGTGTTCCATCTTCAGGTCAATATAAGAGTCGATCATTTCGTCAGTCATTACGCCACCCATTTTCAAGAACTCACGGTCTTGATCTAGAGCGTCTAGCGCTTCTTCTAAAGAGGCACAAACTGTGTTGTAAGTTGCTTCTTCTTCTGGTGGTAGGTCATATAGATCTTTCTCAGAAGGCTCGCCTGGATCGATCTTGTTAAGGATACCGTCAAGACCTGCCATCATAGATGCAGTGAATGCTAGGTATGGGTTCGCCGTTGGATCTGGGAAACGAAGCTCAACACGACGCGAACGCTCAGATGGTGCATACGGGATACGAATTGAAGCAGAACGGTTAGAACCAGAGTAAGCCAGTAGGATAGGTGCTTCAAAACCAGGAACCAGACGCTTATAAGAGTTAGTACCAGGGTTAGTGAAAGCGTTCAAAGCGCGAGCATGCTTCATTAGACCACCGATATACCAGATCGCTTCTTGAGAAAGACCTGAGTAAACATCACCAGCAAAGATGTTTTTACCATCTTTAGATAGAGACATATTGATGTGCATACCGTTACCGTTGTCACCAACGATTGGCTTAGGCATGAAAGTAGCCGTCTTACCAAGTGCGTGAGTGGTGTTGTGTACGCAGTACTTAAGGATTTGAACTTCATCCGCTTTTGCAGTCAAAGTGTTACCTGCTACCGCTAGCTCACACTGACCTGCTGTCGCTACTTCGTGGTGGTGCGCTTCTAATTTTAAGCCCATCTCTTCAGCCATCGCGCAGATGTCAGCACGTAGTTCGTGAAGTTGGTCAACTGGTGGAACTGGGAAGTAACCACCTTTAACGCTTGGACGGTGACCTACGTTACCGTCAGCAAATACTTTTTCTGAGTTCCAAGACGCTTCGTCAGCATCGATCTTAACGAAAGAACCAGACATGTCTTGACCCCAGCGAACATCGTCAAATACGAAGAATTCTGGTTCTGGACCAAAGAATGCCGCATCAGCGATACCGGTTGATTTTAGGTAAGCTTCCGCTTTTTTGGCGATAGCGCGAGGATCTTTCTCATAACCTTCCATGGTTGAAGGTTCAATGATCATACAACGAATAATGATGGTAGGATCGTTGGTGAATGGGTCCATTACATAACC
>CAZNML010000217.1:0-1817 GCA_964574275.1 uncultured Thiosulfatimonas sp.
CCGCCTTTGACCGCGCCGCCGACCACCAGATTGTGACCACCCCAGGCATGGTCGGTACCGTCCCCATTATTGGCTGCGGTTCGACCAAAATCCGAACCGGTAAAAGCGGTCACCTTATCGGCAATGCCCAGCTCCTCCATCGCTCGTTGGAACTTATCCAGCCCCATACTCAGCTCTCGCAAACCTTTAGGATGACTGTCAACCTGACCGCCGTGGGTATCAAAACCACTGAGTTTCACAAAAAACACCTGACGTTTGAGGCCGGCATCTTTACCATAATCGATCATTTTCGCCACCGCATCCAGCTGCTTAATAAAACTGCCGCGAGGTGCGTTATTGAAATTCAATGTCGTGCCATTAGGAGTGGAAAACAGATCACCGCCATAGGCATCCAGCGTCTCATAGCTGCGGGCATTGCTCCAGATATCAGCCACCGTATCCGCCAAGGTAAAAGAGCGGCCGATCATGCGATTATAGAGGTCCTCAAACGGTTTATTAAAGCGCAGCTGATGCAGGGCCTGGCGCATATCCAGCTCCTCAGCTCTGCGAGCATGATAACCACTTGGATTCACCGACATATTCAGCGGCTCGGCAGTCAAACCAACCAGAGAGTGGTTATTACCGGCAAAGGAGATGTTTTTACCCACCGGGTCACTGCCGTTAACCTCCGCCCAGTTGTCAAACAGCTTGCCAATCCAGCCTAAACTGTCCTTGTTATTCGCCTGCCCGGTCTCCTGTACGCGACGCTGATGGTTATGGGCAAACAGATAGATCGGCAGATCTACCTGCTTGCTTTTAATGCTCTCTTTGCTGCTTGGTTCTACCAGGGTGCCGCTATTGGCCAGAATCGCCGCCTTGCTGTCTCTGACCAGCTGGGCAAACTCCGGCATGACACCATTCACCCCAATATCCAGGCCGTCAATATGATACAGGCCTTTTAAATAGGCCTTACTGTTAGAGTTGCTCCCATCCGGTGCGTAGGGGTTGGCTGCACTCAGATCCAGGCGGCCGGCATCATCCAAAACCAGGTCCGGCGTCAAATTGTCATTCGATACCGCCAAAGAGGTGCGGATATCCTGATAGTTCTGATAGCCGGCTCCACCGTCCATCACCGTCGGCACAATCATATTGAAGGCGTCATTACCGCCCTCCAAAGAGATATAGACTAGCGCCTTATAGTCTTCAAAATCATTCGACTCGCTGGCATAGACCTCTTTAGGCATCGCCAACGGCGACAGTGCCGCTACCACTGAGCTGTTATACAGCCCTCTTAAAAATTGTCTTCGGTTTAACTGTTGCATTGTTTCACCCTACCTTTGAACCATATAACTGTTTGAAGTGGCAATGGCCTTGACACTGTCGGCAATCATCTCGCGCACTCCCTCCTGACTCTTGCCGTAAGTGACACCCATCAGATAGTTTTTAATAATATCCAGCTGCTCGCCGGTTAAATTTGAGTTGGTCATTTTGCGATTGAGATGAGCCAGCAGCTGATCCACCGCAACGGTTTTATACTCCTCCACCTGAATATTGTCGAAATCATTATTCAGAGCCTGAACCACAATGTCGGACTCGGGAATAAAGGAGATAATAAAGCGGTCATAAAAAGCGTGATAGCCACCGCGGTACTCCACCCGTAACTTCTCATACTTGCCAATGTCATAACCGATACGGTTGCTGTAGTTGGTAATCCTTTGCGCACTCTGTATCTCCAGCTCCGGCGCCACCAATGCCAGATCTTTAAAGTAGTCATCATTCGGCACAAAGTTCGGGCTATAGAAATTGAATACATTTTTAGCGCGCATCGGTGCCTGACC
>CAZNML010000218.1:0-1737 GCA_964574275.1 uncultured Thiosulfatimonas sp.
TTGGTTATCCGCGGCATAACGTGCCATTAAACCGCGCGCTTTTTTGGCGTAAAAACTGATAATTTTATATTTACCGTTTTTCCAGTCCTTGAAAACCGGAGTAACAATACGTGCCTTAAGCTCTCTTTTTTTCACCGCCTTAAAATACTCATTTGAAGCCAGGTTCACCAGAGTTTTGCTGCCCTGCTCATCCAACTGCTGATTAAGCAGCTCGGTGATTTGACTGCCCCAGAACGCATAAAGATCTTTGCCTTTTTGATTGGCAAATTTGGTTCCCATCTCTAGACGGTATGGCAACATATCATCACACGGTTTTAACAGTCCATACAGCCCGGAGAGAATTCTTAAATGGTTTTGAATGTAAGCCACCCCTTCTTGGTTTAGAGAGTAAGCATCCAGCCCCTGATAGACATCGCCCTTAAACAGCCAGGCTGCTTGCTTGGCCTTATCGGCAGCAAAGGGGCGCTGCCACGCCTGAAAACGCTCATAGTTAAGCTCAGACAACTTTTCACTGATATGCATCAGATGTCCGATTTCAGATGGCCCGATCAACTGCAGCTCATCAATTAACGCTTGCGCCTGATCCAAAAAGGCACACTGCGTATGCAGATCGGTTTGTACAGCCGTACTTTCATCCAGCGCCTTGGCTGGTGAGACTACCATTAACATCGTTTCCCCTTTATCTATACTCTTAAATGTCCTGCTATTTTAACCAATTGAAAAAAAGCTGTTAACTTCGCTGACTTTTTATTGCACTACCTCTGTTATTTATTAAGCCTGCAGTGACTTTATCGCAGTCAAAGCGAACATCCATACCATAACCTGCACCCGCTGCCAAAAATGTAAATATTTAACATTTTATTGACACATAATTAAAAAATGGTAAAATTTCCCACACGAAATATCAACAGCACAACCAACAAAACCGATTCACTCCATAACTAAAAGGTGATTATGATGAAAAACCTATTTCTAACCGCTTTATTTGCAGGCCTGCTGTTTTCAGCCAACGTATCCATGGCCAACAGCCAGATGACACAACAGAGCACAACCGCACAAACCGTTGAAACCAAACAGGATCAGACAAAAGAGATGCCAAGCGAGCCAAAACCAAACACCGAAGTCATTGATGAGATGGTACACAGCAAACTGCAAACGCAGATGATGTTGCTGGCTTCCGCTAAACCTAAGGTAGAAAACTGCTGGGCATGGGATGCGTGCATTGAGAGCCCGGCCAGCAACGACCACGGCTATGACTCTTACGCTTTTAACTAAGCTATCACAAGCGTAGAGCGACCACTCTCTAGCCCTGCTTATTAAGCGGGGCTTTTTATTACCGTAAATCGAACAGGCCTGCTCAATTCACCGGTTTTGTCTGCGCTCTGAGTGCTTAAACCGAGCTAGTCATTGTTTTTGTAACAAAATCACTTACAATCCGTTTTAGATTTTTAATTTTACGGAAAGTTCTATGTCACCCGATCTGCTTACCAAAGTCATTCTACCTGCGGCCCTATTCCTGATTATGTTTGGCATGGGTCTGTCCCTCAAGCTCCAGGACTTTAAAGGCGTCCTGCAGGCGCCTAAGGCGGTAACGATTGGTCTGATCGGACAGATGCTACTGTTGCCAATGATCGCTTTTGCCATTGCAGTATTAATGCAGTTGCCGCCTGAAATTGCGGTTGGCTTAATGATTATTGCGCTGGCGCCCGGCGGTGCCACCTCAAATATGTTTACCTA
>CAZNML010000219.1:0-1713 GCA_964574275.1 uncultured Thiosulfatimonas sp.
GAGCACAACCTTGCCAAGGTTGGGGTCGCGAGTTCGATCCTCGTTTCCCGCTCCAATATGGCGGAATGGCAGAGTGGCTATGCAGCGGATTGCAAATCCGTGGACCTCGGTTCGACTCCGGGTTCCGCCTCCATTTTCTTTCGAAATGGAATGTACAATTTGATACATTTTATGCATGGCGATGCATATCTATGCCCAGGTGGCGAAATTGGTAGACGCAGGGGACTTAAAATCCCCCGGTGGAAACACTGTGCCGGTTCGACTCCGGCCCTGGGCACCATATTCTAAAAGGCCAGATTAGATATTCTAATCTGGCTTTTTTTATGTCCAGTCTTTTTTCGCTTTATTGCATTTCGGTTTGTTGTTTTTTTTGGCGAATTTTTAAACGAGTTAAGCTGGTTTTTCTTTAATTTTCTGCTTTGTGGTTAACACGTTTGACAGGCCTCAATCCCTCTAGTAGACTGCGTTTTTATTCATTTCTTATTTAAAAAAGCCTGTCCTGAAACTATGAACAAAATCATCGACCTTAAAGGGTCCATTCTGTCGTTAACGGTGTTGAAACTTTACTCTTCTGACATTGATACGACTAAACAAGCGATTGATGACAAAATTAACCAAGCGCCCGATTTTTTTGTCGGTGTTCCGGTGGTATTGGAACCGGAAGTGGAGACCTTGGATCCGACCTTTTTAGCGCTGCTGATGGAGTACCTGAACCAGAAACAGATGATTCCGATTGGTATTCGCAGCAGCGATGCCGCCATTAAAGAGCAGGCCGAGTATGCCGGTTTAGCGGTATTTGGTGAAGATGCGAATTTAAAGAAACGCGCCAAGCAGGCGAAACAGCAGCCTAAACAGGAGGAGGCGCCGGGTCTGAAAACCGCCATGGTGGTACAGGGGTCGGTGCGTTCCGGGCAGCAGGTCTATGCCAAAGACCGTGACCTGATTGTTATGGGCTCGGTCAATCCGGGTGCTGAGGCGATGGCCGATGGCAATGTGCATGTCTATGGTGCGGTACGCGGTAAGGTGTTTGCCGGTTCGCAGGGCGAGGTGTCAGCCAGAATCTTTGCGCAGAAAATTGACCCTGAACTGGTGTGCATTGCCGGTCTATATCAGCTGTCAGAAGATATTGCCGATGAATATAAACAGGGTTTTATTGAAGTTGCACTTTTAAATGATCAACTGCAATTTAAAAACTTATAATAACCTCTATTAATTTAACCAGGCTTGTCGGTTTTGACAGGTTTGAAGCTATTAGTTAACTTAGCTAACACTACTGTAAAGGAGTCAATGTGTCTCGTGTTGTTGTCGTGACCTCTGGAAAAGGGGGAGTGGGGAAGACCACTACTAGTGCCAGTTTTTCAACCGGTTTAGCTCTTAAAGGCTATAAAGTCGCTGTGATCGATTTTGATGTGGGTTTGCGTAACCTTGACCTGATTATGGGTTGCGAACGTCGCGTGGTGTATGACTTTGTTAATGTGGTGCAGGGTGAAGCGAACCTGCAGCAGGCGTTGATTAAAGACAAGCGGGTTGATAACCTTTATATTCTGGCGGCTTCACAGACACGTGACAAAGATGCCTTGACCATGGAAGGCGTTGGCCGTGTCATTGAAGAGCTGAAAGAGGCCGGATTTGATTACATTGTCTGCGACTCTCCAGCAGGAATTGAGAAAGGCGCGCAGCTGGCACTGTATTTTGCCGATGAAGCCTTGATTG
>CAZNML010000220.1:0-1680 GCA_964574275.1 uncultured Thiosulfatimonas sp.
AGTAGATAACCGGAATAGGGCAGCCCCAGTAACGCTGACGGGAGATACCCCAGTCGCGCAGACGATAGTTAGTCTGCTTCTCGCCCAGACCTTTTTCACCCAGCACCTTGGCCATCTCATGCAACGCCTGCTTCGACTTCAAGCCATCAAACTGACCCGAGTTAACCAGAATCCCTTTTTCGGTAAAGGCCGCTTCAGAAATATCAGCTTGCTCTTCACCCTTCGGCGCGATGACTGCTTTGATCGGCAGCTCATAGGCTTTGGCAAACTCGTAGTCACGCTGATCGTGTGCAGGCACCGACATGACCGCGCCGGTACCGTAGCCCATTAGTACAAAGTTAGCCGCCCAAACCGGCACCTCTTCACCGGTAATTGGGTGGGTTACACGAATACCGGTATCGACCCCTTTCTTCTCCATGGTTTCCATGTCCGCCTCGGCGGTCGAGATGTGTGAGCACTCTTCAATGAAACGCTCTAGAGGTTCGTTATTCACCGCGGCTTTTTGTGCCAGTGGGTGATCGGCCGCGATCGCCACATAAGTCACCCCCATTAAGGTATCCGGGCGAGTGGTATAAACATCCAACGTTTGCTCGTCTTCGCCCACCAGCGGGAAAGAGATCTGCAGACCGGTCGACTTACCGATCCAGTTTTTCTGCATGGTCTTAACCTGCTCAGGCCAGCCATCCAGCTTATCCAGATCCTGCAGTAGCTCTTCCGCATAGTCCGTGATTCTCAAGAACCACTGCGCAATCTCTTTACGCTCAACCGGTGCACCCGAGCGCCAGCCCTTACCGTCAATCACCTGCTCATTCGCCAGTACCGTCATATCAACCGGATCCCAGTTCACCACCGACAACTTACGATACACCAGACCTTTTTCCATCAGCTTGGTAAATAACCACTGCTCCCAACGATAGTACTCTGGGTGACAGGTAGCGACTTCACGCGTCCAGTCATAACCCAAACCTAACGACTTAAGCTGGTTACGCATATAGTCGATGTTCTCATAAGTCCATTTAGCCGGTGCCACCTGATGCTGCATCGCCGCATTTTCCGCCGGCAGACCAAAGGCATCCCACCCCATTGGTTGCAACACATTTTTACCCAGCATACGCTGGTAACGAGAGATCACGTCGCCAATGGTGTAGTTACGCACATGTCCCATATGCAACTTTCCACTTGGGTACGGGAACATTGAAAGGCAGTAATACTTCTCTTTGTCGTTATCTTCCTTAACAACAAAGGTCTGATTATCATCCCAATATTTCTGAATTTCGGTTTCAAGTTGTTGCGGCTGGTACTGAACTTCTGACATGAATTTTTCTTCTACTAACTAATTTCTTAAGGCAATAAAACCAAGCTGAACGGACAAGGTAATTTCATGTTTAAATTACAGCTTGATATCTAAAATAAATAAGTTCAATATTATAGTTGATAGCAGACCTATGAGGGAAAAATAATGAGCCAACATAAAATGTTGCACGCTTACCGAACATTGTTGAATTTTGCCAAAGAGAGTGCATTCAAGGCAGAACAGAAAACCTGGTCAGTATTAGGCCAAGCAATTGAAAAAACAGAGAAAGCCGATCACGACCTGGCAGAACTGACCGCCAAAGAGTTTGAGATAGTGCAGAATGACGTTAAAGCGGATCTGATGCAGACTGCAGAATACCTGGCTGA
>CAZNML010000221.1:0-1663 GCA_964574275.1 uncultured Thiosulfatimonas sp.
GCCTCTACCCGCGTATTCTGGATGACAAGGTGGTTGGTGAAGAGGCCAAGAAGGTGTTTGCCGATGCGCAGGTGATGCTGAAACAGATTATCGACGAGAAGTGGCTGACTGCCAAAGCGGTGTACGGCTTCTATCCGGCCAACCGCGTCGGTGACGATATCGAAGTCTACAGCGATGAGTCACGCTCTGAAGTGATTCACACCTTCCACCATATCCGCCAACAAGCGGAGAAAAAACGTGGCGGAGCCAACAACTGCCTATCGGATTTCATCGCCTCCAAAGAGTCAGGCGTGCATGACTATATCGGTTTCTTCGCAGTGACAGCAGGTATCGGCATCGACGAGCACATCGAACGTTTTGAAGCGGAACACGACGACTACCACGCCATTATGCTGAAAGCTCTGGCGGACCGTTTCGCCGAAGCCTTTGCCGAAACACTGCATGAAATCGTGCGTAAGTTCGATTGGGGTTATGCGCCAGATGAAAACCTGGAAAACGACGACCTGATCAAAGAGCGTTACACCGGCATTCGCCCGGCAGCCGGTTACCCGGCCTGCCCGGATCACACCGAGAAAGGCACTATGTGGGAGCTATTAAAGCCGGATGAAACCATCGGTTTGGATATTACCGAAAGCTTCGCCATGACACCGACTGCAGCGGTATCAGGAACTTACTTTGCGCATCCGGAATCACGTTACTTCGGTGTGGGCTCTCTAGGTCGCGACCAGGTTGAAGACTACGCCGAGCGTAAAGGCTGGAGTATTGAAGAAGCAGAGAAGTGGCTGGCACCGAATCTGGGTTATGACCCTGAGGATTTTGCTCAATAATCAAGCTTGGTGTATTGTGTTGTAAAAAACAGCTAGGATGAATCGATGGAAACTAAACTGGACTTCACTTCTTTAGAAAAAGCCATTACTCGACTGGACGAGAGCCTAAAAGTGGTGGACGAATTTCAAACCACCGATTCATCGCCATTGCTCCGCACGCTGATTTCAGGTGTAGTTCAACATTTTGAGTTCACTTATGAACTCAGTTGGAAATTCATTAAACGCTGGTTAGGCGAAAACTTGGGCAAAAGCCAAGTCGATGGCTTATCTCGCCAAGAGTTGTTTCGTTTAGCCGCGGAATACCAGTTGATTGATTCGGTAGAAAACTGGATGCTGTTTCATCGTGCACGCAATGAAACCAGCCACACCTACAATGAAAACACCGCCGATGAAGTCTTTAATATTGCGGTCAAGTTTTTACCAGAAGCCATCAAACTTCTGAACGCCCTTAAATCAAAAGCTTAATCATGCTGCAGCTCACCGACCAACAACGTCAACAAGTGTTAGACATCACGCTTAGTGTGCTGCATGAACCGTTTGCACTCTTTGTCTATGGTTCCAGAGCCAAGGAACAGGCCAGACCCTATTCTGACCTGGATTTGCTCATTAAAGCTGACCACAAACTGCCCGTTGAACAACGCTACCAGCTAAAAGATGCGTTTGAGTTTTCCGACCTGCCTTTCAGAGTCGATATTCAAGACTGGTATGCACTCAGTGATGATTTCAAACAGAATATTGAAAACCAATTAATCAAACTTAATTGATTACCTAAAGTTTTGCCATATTTCCAACCGCCGCGGTCTCCGGAATCGCGTTACTTTGGTGTGGGTTTACTG
>CAZNML010000222.1:0-1584 GCA_964574275.1 uncultured Thiosulfatimonas sp.
TGGCGTTGCAGCAGCGCGGTTACCCGGCGATCTCCTATACCGGGTGGCAGGTACCCATTCGTACCGACAATGCTTATACCAAAGCCCGAATTACCGAGATTGACAGCGATAAGATGCGTTATCAGTTGGATGAAGGTAAAGTGGTAGTCGTTGCTGGTTTCCAGGGGATTAGCAGTGAAGGTGATATCACCACTTTAGGTCGTGGTGGTTCGGATACCACGGCGGTGGCACTGGCCGCGGCGCTTAACGCCGATGAGTGTCAGATCTATACCGATGTGGACGGGGTTTATACCACCGATCCACGAGTTGAGCCGCGTGCAAAACGTCTGGATAAGATCACCTATGATGAGATGCTTGAGTTAGCCAGTTTAGGCGCGAAAGTACTGCAGATTCGTTCAGTCGAGTTTGCCAGCAAATATAATGTACCTTTAAGAGTTCTGTCCTCGCTGAAAGAGGGTGGCGGAACTTTGATTACTTCAGAAGAACACTTTAAGGAAAATGAGATGGAACAGCCTCTAATCTCGGGTATCGCGTTTAGTCGTGATGAAGCAAAATTAATGATTTTAGGTGTACCGGATAAGCCGGGTGTCGCTTACCAAATTATTGGACCGATTTCGGATCAGAATATCGATATCGATATGATTATCCAGAACCAGGGGATTGATGGCACTACCGACTTTACCTTTACTGTGAGCCGTTTGGATGCGCCAGCTGCACTGGAAGTACTACAGAGTACCGCTAACAAGCTGGGCGCACGTGAAGTGATGTCAGATGACACCATTGTTAAGCTATCAATGGTGGGTGTGGGCATGAAGTCGCACGCCGGTATTGCCAGTACGGTGTTTAAAACCCTGGCGGACAATGACATTAATATCCAGATGATCGGTACTACGGAGATTAAGATCTCGGTGATTATCGAAGAGAGCAAGCTGGATCTGGCCGTGCAGGAGCTGCATGAAGCCTTTGAACTGGATAAATAATCGACGTTCAATCTAGCAGTTAAAAAGCCCGGTTAATCCGGGTTTTTTTATGCCTGTAATAAGGTTTGACGGTGCCGAACTGTTAACATTAGATTCTGCTTATGTTTCATTATAGAAATTACTTAGTTGTAGAGCGGGAGCAAATACTTACACTAGAGTTAATGGTTAACAAAAGTGAGTGACCTATGTTGGTACTAACAAGAAGAGAGGGCGAGTCTCTGGTGATTGGCGACAATGTCAAACTGACCGTGCTCGCCGTTAAAGGTGGTCAGATTCGTGTCGGCATAGAAGCGCCCAAACATATCCCTGTACACCGAGAAGAGCTGCTCGGAGAAGAGACTGTCTTTGCATTGGATAAGGGCCAGGTTAAAGAGTTATGTGCCTGACTAAACTCACCGACCTTGATGTAAAGCGCCATTGTTGGCTGTTTTTTTGTCTCATTACAGCAGCAGATTCGCTGTCTAAAAAAATAGTTCTATAAAACCGTTGTTATAGGTTTACAACCCTGCTGATAACTTGTATTATACGCGTCAGAAATTGGAGACGTGGCCGAGAGGCTGAAGGCGCTCCCCTGCTAAGGGAGTATAGGGTTTGTAGCTCTATC